>CADCGZ010000005.1 GCA_902801025.1 uncultured bacterium
TCGGCGCGGGCGGCCTTCTCGGCCTCGTCGCGGCTCTTGCGCTCCTGCTCGCGCTTGCGGTTCTCCTCGGCGGCCTTCGCGCCGTACTCGTCGTTGGCGGTCTTGATGACCTTGACGAGGCCGTTGAGGACGAGTTCGACACCCCTGACGGAGTCGTCGTTGCCCGGAATCACGTAGTCGATCGGCTCGGGGTCGGCGTTCGTGTCGACGATCGCGACGACTGGGATGTGGAGACGGACGGCCTCCTTGACGGCGTTCGCCTCGCGGACGACGTCGACGACGACGACCGCTCCCGGGAGCTCGGCCATGTCAGCGACGCCGGTGAGGTTCTTCTCGAGCTTGTTGAGCTCACGGCGGAGCATCGAGGCCTCCTGCTTGTGCTCGGAGAGCTCGCCGCCGTTGGCCTTCGCGGTCGCCTGAAGCTGGCGCATGCGGCGGACGGAAGAACGGAGCGTCTTCGCATTCGTGAGCGTTCCGCCGAGCCAGCGCTCGGTCATGTAGAACTGCTCGACGGACTCGGCCGCGCCCTTGACGAGCTCGGAAACCTGCTTCTTCGTGGCGACGAAGAGGATCTTCTTGCCGGCGAGGACCGTGTCCCTGAGGAACTGCGCGGCCTCGTCGAGAAGAGCGACGGACTGTGTGAGGTCGATGATGTGGATACCGTTGCGCTTGTCGAAGATGTAACCTTTCATCTTCGGGTTCCAGCGCTTCGTCTGATGGCCGAAGTGAAGACCGGCATCAAACATGTCCTTGAGCGAGATGCCCGTAAGGGCAGACGTAGGCATTTCCATTTTGTTTTCTCCTTGAATCCTTTGTTCAGATTAATCCGCTTTGGCCGAGGATGGACTACCCCGACTCATTCGCTTCATCCCGTCCACCATGGACAAGATGGCGGGAAGTATACCAAAAACGCCGTGCGGGCGCAAGGGGGTCTAAAGACGCGGAAGGATTCGTGAGGCGGAGGCCGAAGGCGCCACTTGCCCAGCCGCCCTGGGAAGGCCTTCCGGCGGCCTTGACGAATACTCGAGCCCTGCCGCCTCGTGCGGATGGTCAGAAGTGCCCTCGACCGGAACGAACGTCGAGACCCATTCGTACCGATACTTCTTAGCCGTATGCGGAACGACGATCCTTACATGGTTCCATCCGGCGTCGAGCGAGACTTGCATCGGCTCTCGCATCCAGTATTCCTCGCCGGCGAACGGCAGTTCAACGATGTTGTTCGAATACGGAATCTCTGGATGCACGGCGATGTACTTTAGCCCAGGGCGCGCCCACTTCGGCGGCGGCACGACGCGGCCGTTCACCTCGACGCGGACGCCCTTCGAAGGTGCGTCCCATTCGCCGTCCTCGGGAAGCCCGCGGCCGCGGGAAGCGCTTCGGGAGTAGTGCGTGAAACCGACCCACACGCCGATCGTGCGCGGCGAATCGCTCCTTATCCACGTCTCGAGAGTCGCCGTGCCGGTCTTTCCCTCGACGAAGGAGTTCGCCACGTCCTGGTCGTCGTCGCACCAGTGGTGCAGGCACACCGTTCCCTGCGCAACATCCTCGGCGACCACGCGCCCTTCCGCGTCGGAGACGCGCCACCTGAAGTCGGTCTGCCGCACGAACGCGAACGGCATGTCGAAATCGCGAAGCACCTTGTCGCGATGGGCGACGATGCGGTCCTCGAACTTGCGAAGTGCCGCGAAGTCCTCCGTGCCCGGCTTCGGAAGCTTGACCCTGTATTCGGGCCTGTCGGCGTCGCGCCGCTCCCACATGAGCGAAGAATGCATCACGACCGCCGGCGCAAAAATATTGTTCCGGAAAAGCGCGGCCGGGTTGTCTCCAATCATATCGTCGTGCCACGAGCATGCAACGACTCCGAGGTTCAGCCTCTCGTCGTGCGCGAACCTGAACGGCTTCAAGAACGCCGCGGCGTTGATCATGTCCATGCAGTCGCGATGCCCGAAGTAGAGTCGCGTAGCGTCGAACACGCATTCGTCATCGTCAGGCAGGTAGGATTCCTGCCACAGCATTCTCACGCTCTTCGTGCCGTCGGACGCCGTAATGCCTTCGCCCGGATGCCAGCCGACGGGGATTCGCCCATTGCGGCGAACGCGCTCGGCCACCGCAGGGCAGAATGTGGCAGCGGCCTTCTCCTCGGGCGTATGGACCTCGTCCGTGCCGATATGCACGAACGGCATCTCATCGGGCGACGCGAGCGAGCAGAGCTCGTCTACGAGGTCGCAGACGATGCCCTGGACCTTCGGGTCGTCCATGCGCGCGATGCCGAGCCCGCGACGGAACGCGAGCGAATGCCCCGGCACGTCGAACTCGGGCATCACGGTGATGCCGCGCGCCGCAGCGTAGTCGAGGATCTCGCGAAACTCCGCCTGCGTGTAGAACTTCATCAGCTGGCGCCTGAACGCCCATGGCGCCTGAAGCATCGGATACTTCTTCGACTCGAGACGCCAACCGTGGTAGTCCGTGAGGTGCCAGTGGAAGAGGTTGTACTTGTAGGCGGCCATCAGGTCGAGCATCTTCTTGATCGAAGCGACGTCTAGGTAGTTCCTCCCGCAATCGTGCATTATGCCGCGCCAGCGGTATTGCGGCCAGTCCACTATCGTTCCGCAGGGGAGCTTCCCGTCCGCAAGCTTAGCGAGCTGGGCAAGAGTCGTCCGCGCATACCGTTCGCCGCGCTGGTCGGACGCGCGGATCGTCACGCCTTCAGGCGCAATCACGAGCTCGTACGCCTCGCCAGCGAGATCTTCCCTGACGCCGTCGATTGCACCGCGCAAAAACTTGACCGATGCAGGATTGCCGCAGACGCCGTCCGCCGCAACGACGCGCTTCGGCTGCGGCTGGAGATTGTCGAACGGCGAAACGACAGACGCCGTGGCAAGCGACGCCAGCAACAGGGCGATCGCCACTGCGATGGCGCGGCGCACGCTCACGCAAGCTCTTCCTGGAGAAGGCGGCGGACGGAGCCGGGGCCTTCGAGAAGCCGCGCGTAGTAGCCCTCGATCTTCGCGGCGAGCGGAGTCGTCGTGAGGTCGAGGCCGAAGATCGTCGGGTTAGAGAGGATTTCGCGGATCTTACCCTCCTTCACCTTCGCCATAAGCTCGTCCTTGAGAGGATCGGGCGAGACCTCAAGGGGTGTGCCGTCGTCAAAGGTTCCGTTCAAGTAGCGGAGCCAACCCGCGATCGCAAGCGGAATCGAAACGAGCGAGCCGAGGTCGCGCCCTTCGCGGATGTAGCTCTTGATCGTCTCGCCGAAGCGGATGCCGACCTTCTGCGAAGTGTCGGTCGCGATGCGGCGCGGGTCGTCGGGCATGAAGGGATTTGGCAAACGCTCATTCACCACTTCGTCGATGAACGCCTTTGGCGAGAGTATCTTCGGGTCGACGACGACGGGAAGTCCCTCGACATAGCCAAGGCGCTTCACGAGCTTCACGATGTCGGCGTCCTTCATCTCCTCGCAGATGAGCGTGTATCCGAGGAGGCACCCGTACATCGACATCGCCGTGTGGAGCGGATTGAGGCACGTCGTCACCTTCATCTTCTCGCACATGTTCACGGTGTCGCGGTCGCAGAAGTAGACGCCCGCCTTCTCGAGCGGAGGGCGGCCGTTCGGGAACTTGTCTTCGACGACGAGGTACTGCGGCTTCTCCGCGTTGACGAACGCCGCGATGAAAGTCTTCTTCTCGGTGACGATCGGCGACATTCCCTCTATGCCGGCGTCGGAGAGGGACTTCTCTACCATCGGGTGCGGGCGCGGCGTGATCTTGTCGATCATCGACCACGGGAAGGCAATCTTCGACTCGTCCTTCAGGTAATCGAGAAACGCTGCGGGCGCAAAGCCGTTCTTGACCCAGGCCGAGGCGACTTCGAGGACGGCGGACATGAGCTTCTCGCCGTTGTGCGAGCAGTTGTCCATCGAGACGACGGGAGCGCCCCTGCGCCGAAGCGCTCAAGAAGAAGCGCAGCGACTATCGACATCGCGTGACGCGCCTTTGCTGGGCCATCCTTCATGTCGGCCTCGACGACAGGCATGAGCGAGCCGTCAGTGCGGCGAAGCTGATAGCCCTTCTCGGTGATCGTGAACGAGAGCATCTTGAGTGACGGGGCGCGGAAGATCGCCTTAAGCTGCGCGGCAGACTTCTCATCTGCAAAGTTCACCTTGAGCCCCTGGGCTACTCCCGCAAGCACTTCGCGCGTCGTAGTCCCGTCGGGGTTCAGCAGCACGTTCAAGGTCAGGTTGTCGTGCGCATCGTAGATCTTGTCGATCACCTCGTAGTCGAAAGTGTCGCATGCAATTATCCCAGTCTTCGAAAGCCCCTCGTTGAGAAGGCGTTGCGAAAGCGAGCCGATGAACCCACGGAAGATATTGCCCGCGCCGAAGTGGACCCACTCTGGGTTTTTCGCCGTCGCCTCGCGCATCGCGGCGATGTCGAACTTCGGAAGCGCCACTCCGGCGGCAGCCCATGCGTCCTTTTCGTTCAGTACGGAATCAAGGTTCAGCTTCATTGTATCTCTCCTGTTTTCGTAGATTATATCAGATTTCGACGCCGCCACGGCGCAAAACTTCTAAGCCCCCCTCGGGGCCGACCTTGACGACAGTCGACGGAACTCCGCCTGGGCTTATGCCGTCATCGACGACGATGTCAGCGGAAAGCCCGACATCCGCGAGCGCCGCGGGCGCATCAGTCGCAGCCCTCTGCCCTGAGAGGTTCGCGCTCGTCACGCGCAAGAGCCCGCCGCACTTAGCAAGGAGCCGCCGCGTCCAGTCGTGGTCGGGAACGCGATAGCCCTCTCCGTCAAACACTATCGTAAGACCCCCTGGCCACTTTTCCGTGAGCTGGTGATTTACAGGCGTCGCCTCGACGCCAGAGGCAAGCAGTGCGATTGGCTTCTTCGCCTCGCGGCCCTTGATCGTGTAAAGCCGGTCGACTGCCTCTGGGAAGTCGGGGTGCGCGGCAAGGCCGTAGACCGTGTCGGTCGGGATCACCGCGACGCCACCGGCAAGCAGAACCTTTGCGGCGGCCTCAAGCCCTTCTTCATCACTCTTTACAATTCGCATCTTTGGAATAAAACCACGAAATACACGAAACACACGAAAAAAATCTACATGATCTACACGTTCTACACGGCTAAATCTTCCTCCAACAGCCGTGCAGCGAGTTTTACAAGCTCGACACAGGGGCGCTTCTTGTAATACCCTTCCGTCCGCGCCTCGGGTGCGCCGCCCTGGGTCGCGCCTGTTCCGGCCAAAAGCTCGCGGCAGACGATCGAGCCGCATTCCGCCTTGAACTTCTCCGCAAACGCCTGCACATGCGGATATGTCGCCACCTTGTCGGGACCATGGCGCATCCCGAGGACGAGAGTCGCGCCAGTCACCGCGCCGCACACCTCGCGCATGCGCCCGACGCCGCCGCCAAGCCCGCACGAGACCTTCGCCGCCGTCTCGCGGTCCATGCCAAGTTCGTCGGCAAATGCGCAGAACACGGACTGCGAGCAGTTCATGCCGCTTCTGAAAAGCTCCTCCGCCTTCTCCTCGTGCGTCATTTCAGCAACTCCAGTTCTTCGGGCGTGAGGTCGCGCCATTCGCCGGGAGCGAGCGCGGGATCGAGCGCGAGCCGCCCGACGGCGACGCGCTTCAGCGAAACGACGACGAGATGTGCGGCGGAGCACATGTAGCGGATCTGGCGCTTCCGCCCTTCGCGTAGGCGGAACTCGAGCGCCGTGACGTTGTTCTCCGGGCCAGACAGGACTTTGACGGGCACAGGCCGCGTCACATAGCCGTCAGGCATTTTCACTGGCCCTCGAAGGACGCGCAGTTTTTCCTCGCTCCAACGTCCTGCGGCGCGAACAATGTAGGTTTTCTCGTGCTCGTAGCGCGGGTGGGTGAGGCGAAGCGTGAGGTCGCCGTCGTTCGACATAAGGAGCATTCCCTCGGAATCCTTGTCGAGACGGCCGACGGGAACAAGGCGCTCGGGCGTAGTGACTAGTTCCGCAACCGTCTTCCCGCCAAACGGGTCACTAGTCGAACTCAAGACCCCTACGGGCTTATAGAGCATCACCGTCCGCTTTGGCTCAGCCGCCGCAAGCGGCTTTCCATCCACCGAAATCTTCGCCGTCGCCGGGTCGACGCGCTCGCCAGGTTCCTTCACCACCACGCCGTCGACCGTGACGCGCCCTGCGGCAATTATCTCAGCCGCCTTGCGGCGCGACGCGACACCCGCGTGACTCAAGACATTTTGCAGTCGTTCTTCCATGTCTTGGAAAATTATACCAAAGCACACGCCCCACCCGCAAGGTAGTGAATTACGCATCACGGATACGCTTCGCTGGGGGTAGGGGCATTAGGTTCTGCCTTGACCTAGAGAATACACTCGCCCCAGCATTGGATACTTCGCCCCCGCCGCAGTGTTGTAAGGCAAGTATTCCACCTTGCTTCCGTCGGCGAACGCGGCAAATGCGCCGCGACTCGCGGCATCGTCGTTCACGCCTGGGATCAGGGGAACGCGAAACGAATACGGCACCCCGCTATTGCGAAGCCAGGAAATGTTTGCAAGTACGACCGAAAGATCGCCGCCAGTCCAGCGCCTGAATGCCGCAGCATCCAAAAGCTTAACGTCCTGGTATACAAAGTCAAGTTGCGACACGACAGCTTGATAATCCGCAGCCGGCGCATAGCCGCTTGTCTCGATCGCGAGACTAATGCCCCTCGCCTTCAAAAGCGGAATCAGCTCAAGAAGAAACTGCGTCTGAGCAAGCGGCTCACCGCCCGAGAACGTCACGCCACCGCCTGACTCGTTCATTATGTCGGCGTTTACCGCAAGCTCGGCCGCAAGCTCCAAGGCGCTCACGTCGCGGCCGCAGACAACCTTCTCGCCGCCTTTTCTGGTCATCGTCTCAATCTCAGCGGACTGCCCTTCGGGATTGTGGCACCACTGGCACCGCAGCGGACACCCCTTGAAGAAAACTGTCGTCCTGACGCCCGGCCCGTCATGCAGCGTAAATTCACGTATCTCGAAGACTCGGCCCGTCACGACGCCGCGAGCTCCACTCTCTTTATGATTTGATCTTGGTACGGCTTATCCAACTCGATGAAGTATCCACTCCAGCCCCATACGCGGACGATCAGATGGCGGTGGCGCTCGGGGTGCGCCTGCGCGTCGAGAAGCGTCTCGCGGTTTATCGTGTTGATCTGCATCTGGTGTCCGCCTCGCTCGATGAAGAACTTGACGAGATGAGCGACTTTCTCCACTCCATCCGGCATTGCAAACGCGGAGTCATGGATCTCTATCGTGAGCGGCCCGCCGTTGCACACCGGTCCGAGGTCCGGCTCGGTGAAGGACCTAACCACGCTTACCGGCCCTTTCACCGGGACGTCGAGCGAAGGTGCATAGTTGGCGGAAAGAGGCTCGCCTTTAAGCCGTCCATCGGCGGAGGCCGGAACGTCGCGAGCATGCCAGATGTAATACATGGCGCTTCCGGTGCCAGGGCGAAACACGCCGCCGCGGTCGTTCTTCTTTCCGTCGAAGGCATGACCCCAAAAGTCGATGAGCCACTTTGCGAGATCGTCCACCCTTGCATCTGCGTTGCCCATCTTCGGCGCGGCCTTTGCCGCAGCGAGGACGTCGGGGCGTCCGGCAAAATCTGTGTCAAGAAGCGACACAAGTTCGGAGAGCGTCACAAGCTTCTTCTCGAAGACAAGCTCCCGCACCGAAGCAAGAGAGTCCACCGCAACGGCGATGCCAGTTCCGTGGATGCCGAAGTTGTTGTACTTCGCGCCCTTCGAGATGTCCCGGGCCTTCTTTATGCAATCCGTCGATATGACCGAGACGAACGATCCCGGCAATATCTCTACGTGGCGGTATTTCCTAACAAGCGCATCCGCCCTTCTCTGCACCTCGCCAAAGAACTCAGCCTTTACGTCTTCGAATGTACACTCTGTGTCTTTGTGATTCTGTATTAAGATCCTAAGCGCCGCATCAAGCGCGCCGACGAAACTCACCGCGTCGATGTTGTTGATGTCCATGCCGCAGCCGGGGACGAGAAACTCCCAGCACGCGGCAACCGAGTAGTCTCGCGCGTCCTCCGTCTCGTAGCCCCATCGCTGAAGCGCGGGAATCACCACGTCGTCGTTTGCGTACTGCGGGAAGCCGAGCCCTTTCGCCGTAAGCTCCGTGCCAAGCTCGTAAATTTCGAGAGGCGTAGACTTGTCGACACGCAGGTTTATCTTCGGGTCTACGAGCTTCAACTCGCCACAGGCCTTCAGGCAAAGCCGCGAAAGGTCGTTGAAGGCGGGCTTCCCATCGCGCGTGACGCCGCCGAGCATGACGGACTGGCCGTTGTCGCCCTGCTGTACGCCAATGTACAAATCGCTGTCGCGGTTGCAGGCGATGAAGAACTCCTCGAGTTCCTCAAGCGCGGATTCGTCCGTGAGGCGCCCTGCCTTGATGTCGGCCTCGTAGTACGGAAAGAGATACTGGTCGATGCGTCCAAGTCCGCAGTGGTACTCGCCCTCGCACCACATCGCGTAGTGGAGGATGCGAAGCGACTGCAACGCTTCGTGGAAAGTGCGCGCGCCGTTCAACGGAACGTGCGCAAGCGTCGCGGCGATTTCGGCAAGCCCTCGTCTCTCGGCTTCGACGCGATAGCGATCTACTAGGCCCAAAACGGCCTCAACGGAAAGACGCGCGTTCTCGAGGAAATCGACTCCCTCGGCATCGCCCTCCGCGCGGCATTTCGCGAGACGCGCATCGATTTCGCCGAGCCGTGCGCCAAGTCCGTCGCGTATCGTCGGAGCGAAGTCAGCCGTCAAGTTGAAGACAACGCCCTTCTCGCCAAAAGCCGTGCCGGCCGCGCGGCGGGCATCCATCTCCGCGTCGGTGTGCAGATCAGGAATTTGCCTCACCGTGCGCAGAAACGCAAGCCGCTCGCCGTCCATGAACGCAGGAGTCTCCGCCTTCAGCATTTCCTCAAGGCCGATCCTGGCCCGCGCCTCGTCGCCGATCCCTTCCGCGACGAACCGCTCTAAAAGCGGCTTCCAGTCGACGTCGCGGCGAAACTTCGCCTGCTCCTTGTCGAAGGTCCTCTCGAGCAAACTCTTTATTCTCTCCGTCATCGCACCCTCCACTTGTCGCCGACCACTGTCGACCAACCACTAACGACTGGCGACTATCCGTTAATCCCCAGCCGCTTCTCGATGTCCTCGATTGTGCCGCCCTTCGTCTCCGGCATGAAGAAGATCGCCCAAAGGAGCTGGACGAGCATCATGAACGCGAAGAAGCCAAACGCCCACGTGCCGGCGCGCTCGGCGACAACGGGGAACGCCCAGCTGATGATCGTGCACATGAACCAGTGGGTGAAGCAGCCGAGCGCCTGGCCCTTCGCGCGTACCGCGTTCGGGAAGACCTCGGAGATGTACACCCAGATGACTGCGCCGGAAGAACACGCGAAGAACGCGATGAAGCCGAGGATGCCGAGGACCGCGAGCGTCGAGTTGCACTTGTCGCCGAGCGAGAGCTGCCACGCGACGAGCGAGTGCATGAGGATCATCAAGGTCGCGCCGCCGATGATCATCGCCTTGCGGCCGAACTTGTCGATGATGAAGAACGCGAGAATCGTGAAGGTGAGGTTCACGGTGCCAACGCCCATCGTGCCGGCGAGCGACGCCATCTCGCTTCCCGCGCCGAAGATCATGTCGAAGATGCGAGGCGCGTAGTAGTTGATCGCGTTGATGCCGGACACCTGGTTGAAGAAGGCGATGAAGAACGCGAGCAGGATGGGCTTCAGGTACTTGCGCTGGAAAAGCGCAACGCTCGTGCCGGACCCGACCTCCTTCAAGGACTCCTCGATCTCGCGGAGAATGTCCGCCATGGTCTTGCCTTGCTCGGCGAAGCCGATACGCGTGAGAACGCGTTCGGACTCGTCCTTGCGGCCGGCGCGGACGAGCCAGCGCGGCGACTCGGGGATAGTGGTGAGAAGCGCCATGAAGACGGCGATCGGCAGGCACTCCATGCCAAGCATCACGCGCCACTTGACCATCTCGACCGTCATCGGGTTCGAGGCGAAAACACTCGCAAGATGCTGGCACATGTTGTTGAACCAGCCGCCGTCGACCGACATCCAGCGCGCGACGAAGTAGTTCGAGACGTAGCTGATGAGGATGCCGAATACGATGTTGAGCTGGTTGGTCGCGACGAGGCGCCCGCGCAGACGCCCTGGAGAGACCTCGACGATGTAGAGCGGAACGACGACCGAGACGCCTCCGATGGCGAGACCGCCGATAAAGCGAAACCAGCCGAGAAGGTGCGGGCCGATCGTCGTGTTCGTCGGTGTAAACGCGCAGCCGACCGCCGAGACGAGGAACAAGGTGCCCATCAGCCACAGCGTCGGACGACGGCCCCACTTGTCGGACGGCGCTCCCGCGCCGAAGACGCCGATCACAGTGCCTATTAGGGCGACCGACACGATAAGTCCGTGCCAGAACGCCGAAAGACCGAACTCGGCCTGGATCGCCTTTTCACATCCGGAGATGACGCCGGAGTCGAAGCCGAAGAGGAAGCCGCCGATCGCGGCAACCACGACAATGTAGAAGAGTGACTTATTCATGGCAGTTTTGGATTAACAATGTGGGCGAGATTCGCGCCAGCGGCGGGCTGCCTTTCGAAATGGGGAATGCGCGAAAGAGGCGCGGCCACCTCGATTGCCGCAGGGCCGTCGTAGACTTGCCCGTCGTCGGCCTTCCACTTCCCGGGCGGCAGGACGACTTTACGGGATGTCGCGCCCTTCTTCATCACGGGCGCGACGAGAAGGTCGTCGCCCATCATGAATTCGTCGATCACTCCAGCGTAGCCGCGACCGGGATACGCGTACTCAATGCTTCTCAGGATCGGCTCGCCGTCCTCTCCGGCTTTTTTCGCAAGCGCGGCGATCATCGGCGCAAACTTCTGACGGAGCGCAAGGATGTCGCGGAAGATCGCCTGATGTCGTTCATCGAGGACGCGCCACGGCGAGGCGGATATCTGCATCATCGGGCAGAGCGCGTGTATCTGCGCAGAGCGAATGAACAGCTCCTGCTCGAACGGCGAGCCGGGGATGAACGCGACCCAGTCGCCGCCTCCTACCATGTCGGGACAGATGAACGGCTGGCCGATGAGTCCGGCCGCGATCATGTCGGCGACGATGCGGTTCAGAGCGGGCCACTCGTGCATCTTGTCGTGGAGGCGCACTACGACGGGAATCTGCTGCATTCGCCATGTGTTACGGATTTCGCAGAACGGATACTTTAGCGCGTAGGCGCAGTAGCCGTTGTTGAGCGACCCGCTCGTCGCCTTCGGATCCTTCGCCCTGCGGTCGGAGAGATTGTACGCGCCCAAGTCCGCGCCGTCGAGCTTGAAGCCGTCCACGCCGAAGTCCTTCACGAGCCCGTCAAGCGTCTCCGTGAACCAGGCGTTCGCGTTCGGATGCGAGAAGTCGAGGAACGCGGAATATCCGTTCCACCAGCCGCACGCCTTGGGCTTTTCCTTGAACTCATACTCCCCTTCGCCGGGAACGGTCTCGCTGACATCGGTGAGAAAGCCACCCTTCATCGGATAGCCGCGCACGTCGTCGGGATTGCGTCCCCAGGCGATGCGGCGGAACGCGGGAAGGTCCATGCCGACGTAGGGGCACATCCACAGCATCACCTTGTAGCCCATTGCGTGAAGCTCGTCCATCATCGACTTCGGGTCTGGAAAGCGCGACGGCTCGAAGCGCCAGTCGCCGTATCCGGCCTGCCAAGTGTCGTCGATCATCAGAACGCCCGGCGGCACGCCGTGCGCGATCATCGACTTGGCGTACGCGAGAATGTCCTTTTGGTTCTGATGGTAGGTGAGCTCGATCCACGTGTTTAGCTGCGGCGCAGTGAAAAATCGGGCATCAGGCGACTTTCCGCTCGGCGGGAACCACTTGCGCATCGCATGGCGGTACGCGCCCCTTAGCGTCGGCTCGGCAGCGGTCTCGACGAACACGGGCGAATCTGCGTCTATCGCAATTAGGCCGTCCTTGAACACGATCTCAGACTGCGCGTCAGACCACACGACGCGCCCCTTGTCGGACATGAGCAGCGACGCGCACTGGTTTGAATAGTTGCGACGGCGGAGGTCTATCTTGAGGTCGGTCTTCGCCGTGAACGGCATGTTCGTTCCGAAGAAGTTCGCCGCGCCCCACCAGTTCTCGCCGTCGGCAATCTGAACGGTCTTTACCTTCGCAGGCACATTCGCTGCCACAGCCGCGGCCAAAGCAAATACGTTGCCGGAATACCGTGCACCAATGGCGGAGGCGAGCTTGCGATCGTACTTCAGTTCGACGGGCTTGCCCTGGTTGAGGACACCGAAGCGCTGCCCTTCGCGGCCGATGAACACGTTGCCCTTCATCTCCGGCATCGAGTCGGAGCCATCGGGATTTGCGAGGCCCGAGGAAATCTCGACAAGCATCTCGTCGCCGAACGCGAAGACGTTGTCGCGGATGACGTATCCCGTCGCACGGTTAGCGCCGTTGCGCCAGCTTTTTATGTGCGCCGCCTGACCGTGGTCGGGACGTTGCTGACAGAAACCTCTTCCGGCATTCCGCATGAGATTTCCCTCAATGGCAAAATCCTCCATTCGGCTCGGATTCGACACCCTGGCTTCGTCTTTCATAGCCAGGAAGTATTCGACAGAGTAGTTGCAGTTCTCGATCACGTTGCGCGAATAGCGCACATGCCGCTGGTCGCTTGCCTCGTCGGGCTTCTCTACGTTGAACTGCTGCGTAAGCCCCGCGTCATACACGTCGTGCACGTAGCAATTGTCGACGGTGAATCCGTCGCACCCTCCCCATATCTCAACCGCATTGCCGTAGCGCGTCGCCCACTTGCGCCTGAAAATGCGCTCCGCCTGTATCGAGCCGCCGATCCAGCCGAACTCGCAGTTGGTGACGCGCAGCCCCTTTACCATGCCCGCGCCAACTCCGTGGGAACCGACGTACATGATGCAGAGGTTGTCGATATGCACGTCGTTAGCGCCGCCTACCGCGACGCCGTGCTTCTTCACGTTGAACTCGATCGACTTGAAGCGCTCGCCAGGATTCCTCGCGGAGTAAAGGTACAGATATCCCGTGCCCTTCGAGAACGGCTTGAAATCGGTCTTCTCCGAGTAGTCATGCCAGAAGTGCAGGTCGCAGGCGAGATCCTTGTAACCGTTGTTGAACGGACGCCCGCCGTACTGCTGCGTGTACGTTCCGTCGTCGTTGTACACCGGGATTATCTTGATCGCGTGCGCCGCGCCACCGTCGAAGACAAGCGTCCCCACGTCTTTTGCACCGATCTTGTAGCGCCAGACGTTCGGGGCATCCGTGCGCTCCCACTTCGCTGGATCCGCACCGTTTTCCGGCGAGGAATAGATGCACGGCTTCGCGCCTTTCCCGTAGGCCGTGTAAGTGACGCCCTTCGACGCGCGGAATCCGCCGCGGTACACGCCGCCGCGCTCGAAGAGGACGAACGAGCCCGGAGCGAGCGACTCCTTATCAAGCCTCTCCGTCGTGCGCCACGCCGTGGCTGGCGTCTTGCCGTCCGCCGCATCGTCTCCCCTCTCGGAAAGGTAGCGGCATTCCGCGCCTTCGGGCACGGACATGTTTGCCGTTCCGCGTATTTCTGCGATCCGCTTCTCGAACGCCGTCTTTATCCTCGCGTGAGACGCATCGGGAAGGACGACCATCCCGCCCTTTGCGCATTCCCGCGCAATTTCGCGCGCAACTTCCGCCCCAAAGACATACCCCGCCTGTGCAAGAACGGAGAAAAGCAAAATCACAATCTTTTTCATGCCTCTATTGTACCAAAAGACGCGCAGACGTAATGAAATGACATGTCAACTTTAAGCACCGGTGTCATCTGTATGCCGGGCTAAAAGACAGGGTGCGCAAAAAGCACCTATTCTGAAACTTGAGCTGTACGATTCTGCAGAAAGTACGGCAGCCTCTCTATTGGCGACGAGACTTCCACTGTCGTCGGACCGACGTAGGTCTTGCCGTCGTCCGCAAGCCACTTCCCGGGAGGCAGGACGACCTTGCGCGACGTCGCGCCCTTCTCCATCACCGGCGCGACGAGAAGGTCGTCTCCCATCATGAACTCGTCGAGGATTCCGGCGTAGCCCATGCCAGGAAAACAGTACTCGAGATTGCGCATCATTGGTTCGCCGGTCTTCGCGGACTCCTTCGCGAGTTCGACGAAGCGCGGTGCGAAGCGCTGGCGGAGCGCGACGATCTCCTTGAAGACCGCCTGGTGCTCCGGCGGGAGGACGCGCCATGGCGAGGCCGATATCTGCATCATCGGGCAGAGCGCATGGACCTGCGCGGAACGGATGAAAAGTTCGGGCTCGAAGGGCGCACCGGGAAGGAACGCCGTCCATTCGCCACCGCCGATCATGTCGGGGCAGATGAACGGACATCCGACGAAACCTGCTGCGAGCATGTCGGGCACGAGACGGCGCAGCGCGTCCCACTTGTGCGCCTTGTCGTGAAGCCGCATGATCACCGGCTTCCCGGCGTAGCCGAACGCGTTGCGGTACTCGCTTCCCTTGTACTTCAGCGCGAACTTCCCATAAAGCGCGCTCTGCGCGGCTGGCGACGCGGAAGGATCGTGCGCGAACGTCTTGGGCGACGAACCTTCGAGCCCGACGCAGCCGGCGTAGAAATGCACGCCCCCTCCGTCAAACTTGAATCCGTCCGCGCCGTAGTCCCTGACAAGGCGCTCAAGCTGCTCGTCGAACCAGGCGACGGCGTTCGGATGAGTGAAGTCGAGAAGTGCGCTCGTGCCGTTCCACCAGTTTACCGGCGCGGCTGGGGGAACTCCGCCGTACCCCTTCTTTACGGACGAACAGAGGAAACCGCCTCTGGCCGGATACCCCTTTACGTCGTCGGGGTTCCTTCCCCATGCAATCCGGCGGTAGGCAGGCGTATCCATCGAAACGAACGGACACATCCACAGCAGGACCTTGAAGCCCATCGCGTGGAGTTTGTCCATCATCCCCTTCGGGTCGCTGAACCTACGCATGTCGAAGTACCATTCACCATAGCCGAGCTGCCACGTGTCGTCGATCATGAATATTCCTGGAGGGAGCCCGTGATCCAGCATCGCCTTCGCGTACGCAAGGATGTCCTTCTCGTTCTGGTGGTAGGTGAGCTCGATCCACGTGTTGTACTGCGGTGCGGAGAAATACAAAAGCTCCGGCTCCTCGCCTGTCGGTGGAAACCACGTCTTCGATCCGTAGCGGTACGCCTCGGCAAGATTGCGCCCCGCGTCCTCTTTGAGCGTTATCTCGCCCTTGTCCGATACGAGCGAAATCTCACCGCCTACAATCGTGACGCCGACCGGCTCGGCGCACCAGATGGCGCGCCCCTTGTCGGAACACAGGAACGAAAGCGACTGGTGGCCGTAGTTCTCGATGCGCAGATCGCATTTGAAGTCGCTCTTCTCGGCGAAAGGCATCTCGCGCCCGAAGCTGTTGCACAGCCCCCACCACTTTTCCCCCGGCAGCATCTTCACGGAAAGCGAATCCGCCCTGCAGGCGACTGCGCACGCACAGGCGGCGAGAATGACCACGACGATTTTCTTCATTGCACCTCCTTGGCGGTATTTTACCATAATCACGGTTCATTCTGCGAGGATGAACGAACGCACGACGAGTCGCCGCGCCATATCAACGTAAGCGAATCGACATTCCAGACTGTTTCACAATCATCCACAAACCGGTATCCGTCTTGTCAAGCAGCACGACGCATCCACCCCACTTACCGACCTGCTCGACAGTCCAGTTTGCAAATGCATCCGCTCCGGTCGCATCGTCAGAGTTGACCACTGAATTGCCCGTGATCACCGGATAGCGCCCGGGGATCGGGCGCACTCCTGCCGCCGCCGTCGCATTCGAGACAACAACAGTTCCAGCCGCGGGGATGGACAGAACGGCATCAGTCTCGCACCGCGCAACATCGATCTCGCCCGCAGTCGCGCCGAAGTCGAGAGGCATCACCCATCGCGAATCCGTGACGATGTTAGTCGTGGTCTTTGCGAGATTGGAGTGGACCTTGACCAATCGAGGCAGGTTCCACGGGCTGTAGCCGGTAATGCGGATGGGCTGATGCGCCCCCGGATACGAAATCGCACCGGACATGTCGAGCGTGCCGCGGTTGACGGCGTTAGACTCGGCCGTATAGTTGAACGAGGGCGCGGTGTTTGGGTAGTTTCCGGTAAAACGCCCAGTGAAATTCAAGTTCGCGTTCGGGGAGGGATAGAAAATCGGGGCGCGATCTGCATGACCTTGCGCGTTCTTCCCGAGATGGACGATTTCGAAATTGCCAAAGCCCCCATCGAAGGCCGGCTCGTTGCCAAAGGTGTAGGCACCGTCCAGGCAAGCCATCAGGTGAACCGCTCCATGCTTCACGATGTTCGATACGCAGATCGTGTTGTTTGAGCAGGTGGAGAGAATCACGCCCCAGCGGCGGTAACTGAAATGTCCGGACGCGTCGGGTTCAAGGAGCCCGCCCTGCTCATTCTGGTTGAACGAGCCCACAAACAATGTACAGGGCGAAGGAGATGCAGGGTGGTAGAGTAGTTGCTGAGGGGCGCCGTGCGCCTGGTCCGTCCGATCGTTGCCCCAGTCGTGCCCTTCGAGTGTTCCGATTTTGGATTGCGCCTCGGCGGCGTTCACAATGACGCGCTGGTTGCGCTGCGAATTTCGCAGCCGAATCGTGCCGTCGAAATCAAGCGCACCGTTGAAAGTGACGGAGCGGTAGAATCCGGCAAGCGTCATATAGCCTGTGCTCGCCCCCGTTACCGCACCGTTGAAGACGACATTTCCGCGATCCCTCCCGACTGTGTTTGTTCCGTCGAGCACGAAAGGCGCATCATTGGTCCCCGTGCCGTCGGGGGTCGAGAACACCGCGACGCCTCCGTCCGTCGTCACTCCGCAGCGCAGGAAGAGAAGCGTCGTGGATTCTGGAACCGTGAACCCTGAACCGAACACGGAAGGATCCGTGACGAGCACATGGGTGGCATTGGAAAAATCGCATGTGCAGCCCTCTGGAAGAGACGAGAGCGCAACCCCGCCGACAAACTTCACGGTCGATCCGGAGTGAACGGCGATGTCGCTCCAGACCGGATAGGCAAGCCCGGCGGCAAGATTTAAGTCGAAGAATTCTGCCGTCGCATAGCCTGCGGTGCCAAAGACATAGGCGCCCGTTTCATCCGGCTCCGGACACGTTGTCACTGCAACGCCGTTGTTGATGGCCGCAAGGACGCTTGTCGACCAAAGTGACAAGACTACGGCAACGGTCCAGAATATCGACCTTGTTTTCATTCCGCCCCCATTTTAAGGTTGCTTTCTGTTGTCTGATGCCATTATAGCAAAAGCGAAACCCCAAAGGGCGTAATGACATGTCAACTTTTATCTTCGCAGGTATTCCCTTGCGGTTCTCAGGCTATGCAAACGACAGCAATATATGGTATTCTATTGCGGTAGGCAACAACCTGCAGGCATGAGGGAAATAGATGAAACACGACATAGAGGCAATATGCGAGCTGATGCGCGAATGTGGTAGAACCATAAAGGACATCGACAGGGCAACGCTGCAGATCGACTCGAAGGCCGGTCATGCCAATTTCGTCACGGACTGCGACAAGAAAGTACAGGACCGACTGAGGACCGGTCTTTTGAAGATAATGCCCGACGCACATTTTATAGGCGAAGAAGGCACGACACAGGAATTCTCGCCCAAGGGAAAGTTTTTTATCGTCGACCCAATCGACGGCACGACGAACTTCATAAAGGACTTCCACGCAAGCAGCATTTCGGTCGCGCTCGTAGTTGACGGCGCGGCGGAACTTGGCGCAATATACAACCCCTACCTCGACGAGATGTTCACGGCCATGCGCGGACAAGGCGCCTTCTGCAACGGAAAACGAATACATGTCTCGTCGGAGCCGCTTGAAAACGGACTTGTAATCTTCGGAACTTCCCCATACAACGAAGAACTGAGCGAACGCTCCTTTAAGCTCGCCTACTCGTATTTCAAGAAATCAATCGACATCCGGCGAACAGGATCCGCTGCGCTTGACATGTGCGCCATCGCGGCCGGACGCGCAGAGCTGTTCTTCGAACTGTCGCTTTCTCCTTGGGACTATGCGGCAGGCGCGCTGATCGTCGAAGAGGCCGGCGGAATCGTCACAGACATCGACGGAAACGCGCTCGTCTACAATCGCAAGAGTTCACTCCTCGCCCGAAACAAGGCAGCGAGGCCAATCGAGTGAGATATCGCTAAAAGTCAAGACAAAGGTCTACGACACAGGAGCGAGGAACTGCAAGCTTCACGGCAACCACTCTTCCGCCGCACTCCTCTTTCACCTTGATGCCAACGCCATTCGCCGTTGCGCTTTTGATCTTCCAGCCATTCGGCACTGCAAACCGCACGACTTGCGGGAAACCGCCCACGGCGTCAACCTTTGCAACGAGACGCGCCCCATCCCACTTCTGGTCAAGAAGCTCAACTGCTCCCTGCGTCAGATGCCTGTCGCTCGTAAGGAACTGCGGATGCCCCGCAAGCGGCTGGAGCGCAAAGAGCCGAACACCGCGCGGCGGAACTGCCGCGGAAAGACTGCCCTTCCGCTCTCCAAGGTAGGCGTCCGTCCAGAACTCCCACGCCACGAAGACTCGCTCGCCGCTCTCACCGATTTCCTGCCAGTCCACGGACACCTCCTTCTCCTCGTCGCTCCAGTTGAAGAGCGCCACAATGTGCCAGTCTCCAAAAGGACGCGACACGTGGAGATCCCAGACAGGGAGCTGGCCAAACATCGGATAGAGCTTACCGGGGCGCGTCGGGCACACGGGAAGCGCCTGCTGGATCAGCTTTACGCGGTCTGGGGCAAGTTCTGCAAGCTTGTCGCCGGCGAACGTCTGCTGCCCGGGGAGCGCGACGACAGTCGCCTCGACCTGCGCCTGTTCGCGAGCGAGAGCGGCTTGAGAGACGAGCATGCAGTCCGGGTCGGACCAAAAGACGTTTGAGTGCGCGAAAAACTGGTTCACCGTGCATCTCGCCTGAAGGAGAATATTCCCCCACTTGACGGGTTCATTGGGATGCACGATATCCGCACCTGTGCGGCTTGCATCGGCATATCCTGCCTCTGCACCGGTGAAATGCCCCTGGCAGGCGAGAAAGATACGGTCGTCGCCAATGCCCTTCCTGTACGCGGCGACAGTCCGCTCGAACGGATTTGGGCATTTCGGGTCATGCATGACTGCGCGGATATCGGGCCGCTCGTAGAGGTGTGCGCAGTAGCCGGGCCCGCGTCCGGACATTCCGTCAATCTTGAAGAATTCATATCCCCACTCGTGCGAGGCCTTGTCGAATATCGAAGTAAGATGCTCCAGCGCACCGGGCGCAGTCGGGTCGAGCGTGTACTTTCCGTTCCACGAACGGATGGGCTTGCCGTCCTTGTTATGGAGGAACCAGTCTTTGTGCCGCGCGTAGAAATCGTCGTTGCCCGTTCCGTAAGGGGCCATCCAGAGCCCCGGCCTGAAGCCGAGTTTCCTGATTTCGTCCGCGAGCCACTTCATGCCCTCGGGAAACTGCACCTTGTAAGTCTCAAGGTCCATGTTGTGGAAATTCGACACTGGCAGTTTGGGGGAGTTGTCCTGCCACGATTCGATATTCCAGAATTCCATCCCAAACGGCTTGAACCACTTTGCGGCGAAACGCGCCTCGTCAAGATTCTCCTTTGAGCCGGCGGTGTCGAAGTACGTATTCCAGCTGAGCCAGCCAGTGGGCGCATGGGGAGAACGATCGCGGTTCGGAGCTCGCCAGTTCGGCACCCAGCGCGACTTGTACCAATCCTTGACGATCTTGACTGACATCGCGTTCGCAGTCGCATCGTCAATTGCAAGCCGCGCCGATACCAACCACTTTCCACTTTCAACTTTAAACTTTAAGCTCTTTAACTGCAGCGCTTCGTCTGTCGAAGGCGAAAAGAGAGCATCGTCGTCAAGCGATACGGCGTCGCTGCTCTTGACGGACAAGACCCTGTCGTTGAGTTTGGGCGTAAGCGAACAAGGATAGGCGTCGTTGCGATAGCGAATGTCGCCGTCAAAGGCCAGGATGCCCGAGTACGCGAACGCCGTGCGGTGGTAGACGAGCATCGAAACGCCCTCGCCGTCCGGCTGGAACGAAATGTAACCGTTCACGTTGTCGCTCAAGTCTACAAGCGCAAGTCGATGCGGGAAGCCATCACGAGAGGAAGTTATTCGCCACTTCGCAATAGACTCGTCTTTGCCGATTCCAGCGCCAGTGACTGCGGCAGGACCCGTAAACGACAGGCAGCCGGAAAGTTCGGCATTCCCCTCCTTGTGCGAAAGTGCCAGACGGGCGCCTTCGTCGGCAAAGGACACTTTCCAGCTGCCCGCGTCAAACTCGGTGTCGGCGAAAGCGGCCAAGCATGCAAATGTCGCGCAGACAGACAACGTGTATTTCATGCACAGTTCAACCACGCAGCGTATTTTCGCGGGCAAGTTAGCCCGCGGCCCAAAATATAGTTGTCTCATGTTGTTCATGTTGTTTTCATGACTTCTTAGTCGACTCGCGCACGACGAGCGGAGCGGGAAGTAGTATCTGCCGCGGCGGGAGCGACGGATTGAGAATGCGCTCCCTAAGCGCGCGATAGGCAACGAGGGCGATGTCCTCGCACGGCTGGTGAATCGTCGTAAGCTGCGGGAAAGTGGTGACTGCGCAACGAACGTCGTCAAAGCCGGCAAGCATCACGTCCTCAGGCACGGAGACCCCCAGCTTGTCGAGCGTATTCCTGAAGACCGCGGCAACGTAGTCCGACTCGCAAATCACGGCGTCGGGACGAGTCCTCTTCTTGAAAATCGGTCCGAGGGTGCCAATGTCGTCAGGCTCGGCAACGATCTTGAAATCCTTGTCGCCGCCAAGGCCAAGTGCGCTTGCCGCGCCGTCCAATCTGTCGCGGATCACGGTCGCGCAGTTGGGGCGCATCAGAAAGCGCACTCGCTTCGCGCCCTCGTGCATCATGTGCTCGCCGAGCGCTCGCCCGGCGGAGAAATTGTCAATCCCCACAAAGTCGTGGCGTACCGGGTCCTGTCCGAGACTTATGTTGCGGTCAATCAGCACGACCGGAATCTCCGCATTGTCGAAAAGCATAAGAATCTCGCGAGTCACGCGTTCGGGCGCACGGAGAAACGCGAGCGGCTGGAGAACAACACCGGCGACGCGCTGCTTAACGAAAGAGCGCGCGACCTTGCCCGCCTCAATTGCGCGCTTCGAGGGCGTAGACGCGGAAATGTCGCCAAGCACGAGGGAATAGCCGTCTTTCTGGGCGCAACGCATCAACGCCTGGCACATGACCGGGAACACCTCGCCCACGGCAAGACTCGGCATTATGAGCCCAAGCCGCCCTGACTCGCGCTGGGCTGTCTTCGTGGCGAACGTCCCCGCCCCGCGCTTGCGGTAGACGAGCCCGCACTTCACCAGCTCGTCCATCGCGCGCACCGCAGTTATGCGCGAGACCTTGTACTTCCGCACAATCGACTCTTCCGACGGCAGCGGCGCTCCATTCGCATACAGCCCGTCGCGGATGCCCTTTCTGAGCTCTTCGAATATCTGCCTGTATTTCGAGGTTCCGCTCATGCCCATTTTTCAGCATGATTCCCCTATGGTCGGTTGCGATTTACCCAATCACCTTCAGCGCACCGGTGGGGCAGTTGTCCGCGCAGAGATGGCAGTCCTTGCACACCGCCGTGGCACCAGGATTCTGGAATTCGGGCTTGATGACCGTCTTGAAACCGCGCCCGACGAGACCCAGCAGCCCCTGCTTCGCCTGTTCGGCGCACACGCGCACGCAGAGGTTGCAGAGCACGCACTTGCGCTGGTTGCGCTCGATCGTGACGAGCTTCTGCTCAACGAAGCCGGGGTGGTAGTCGCCGTGCAGTCGCTTGCAGTCGGCCTGCAGCAGGTTCGCGTAGCGGATGAGCTTGCATTCCTCGAAGTCGTGGCAGCCGCACTCCAGGCAGCGCTTCGCCTCCGCCTGGGCGACCTCAGGCGATAGGCCGAGGTTCACTTCCTTGAAGTCGTTGCGGCGCTCTTCCGGCGGACGCTGCGGCATCTTCGCGCGCGCGATGCGCGGACGGTCCGCAAAGTCCTTTTCAGTGAGCTCTCGCTCGGAGAGAATCGGCTTGACGGGCCTGTACTCGCCTCCGCGCAAATAGGCGTCGACGGCGAGCGCGGCCTCGTTGGCCTGCGCGATCGCGCCGATCGCGATGCCCGCGCCCTTGTTGACAGTGTCGCCGCAGGCGAACACGCCCGGAAGAGCGGTGGAGAAATTGCCCTCGTCGGCGGCAATCGTGCCCTTCTGGGTCTGCGGCAGGTCCGCGAACCCCTCGGGGTCGTTGCGCTGGCCGATGGCGGCGATCACGCTGTCGAGCGCGATCTCCTCGAACTTCCCGGCTACTGGCACGGGCTTGCGTCGACCGCGCTCGTCTGGCTCGCCAAGTTCCATCACCTGGAGGCGCATCCCGCACACCTTGCCGTCCTTGCCGAGGATCTCGTCGGGGGCGTAGAGGAACTTGAACTTGACGCCCTCCTCCTCGGCCTCCGTGATCTCGATGTCCTCCGCAGGCATTTCCTTGCGGGTGCGGCGGTAGACGACGAACACCTCCTTCGCGCCCACGCGCACAGCGGTGCGGCAGGCGTCCATGGCGGTGTTGCCACCGCCGACGATCGCCACGCGCTCGCCGATGTCGGGTTTCTCGCCCGTCACGACCGCCCTGAGGAAGTCGATGCCGCCCCACACGCCCTGAAGCTCCTCGCCCTTGACGCGCATGGCCGTCGATTTCCACGCGCCGTTCGCGACGATTACCGCGTCGAACCACGAGCGGAATTTCGCGAAGTCCGCGTCGCGCCCGATCTTGAAGTCGTTGACAAACGTTACGCCGAGCGCGGCGATGGCGTCGGTCTCGGCCTTGAGGATTGCCTTCGGCAGACGATACTCGGGGATGCCGTAGCGGAGCATGCCGCCCATCTCGGGCATCTGGTCGTAGACCGTGACGGCATGTCCCCACTGCGCGAGCTTGAACGCGGCGGTGAGGCCGGCGGGGCCGCCGCCGATGATGCCCACTTTCTTGCCAGTCGGCGCAGCGACCTTGATCGGATGCTCGTTGCCGTCCTTGCGCACCTGGTCGGCGGCGAAGTACTTGAGCTGCGCGATGGAGATCGGTTCCTCCACGAGGTTGCGGCGGCACGCCTTCTCGCAGGGGTGCGGGCACACGCGGCCGATGGCGGCGGGGAGCGGGAACGTCTCCTTGATCGTGGCGACGGCGTCAGCAAAGCGCCCCTCGGCGATTTCCTTCACGTACTTCTGGCAGTCCGTGTGGGCCGGGCAGTTGAGCTTGCAGGGGCCCTGGCAGTCGCCGTCGTGGTCGCCCATCAAAAGCTCGAGCGCGAGCTTGCGCGTGGCGAGCGCCTTCTCGCTCTTCGTATGCACAACCATTCCGGGCGCGACCTTCGCGGAGCAGGCGCGGAGCATCTTGGGGCAGTTCTCCACCTCCACCACGCACACGCCGCACGCGCCGTAGGGGCCGAGTTCCTTAAGGTAGCAGAGGTTGGGAATCTCGATTCCCGCCGTCTTGGCCGCCTCGAAAATGGTGGTGCCGGCCGGCACGCTGACGGACTGGCCGTCGATTTCAAGGGTGATAAGTTCAGGTGTTTCCATGTCGTTCAACCTTTAACTTTCAACTTTCAACTCTCAACTTTCAACTTCAGCCAACGCTGACTGCGCCGAACTTGCAGGTGGCCACGCACTGTCCGCACTTGATGCACTTCGACTGGTCGATCGCGTGCGGCTTCTTGGGTTCGCCGGAGATCGCGCCCACGGGGCACTTCTTCGCGCACATCGTGCAGCCCTTGCACTTCGCGGGGTCGATTTCGAATTTCTTCAGCACCGCGCATTCGTGCGCGGGGCATCGCGCTTCGCGGATGTGGGCGTCGTATTCGTCGCGGAAGTAGCGGATCGTGGTGAGGACCGGGTTCGGGGCCGTCTGCCCGAGGCCGCAGAGCGCGCCCGCCTTGATGCCGTTGCAGAGTTCCTGGAGGAGCTCCACGTCGCCTTCCCTGCCCTTGCCCTCGGTGATGCGCGTGAGGATTTCGTGCATGCGCTTCGTACCGATGCGGCAGTGGACGCACTTGCCGCAGCTTTCCTTCGCGGTGAAGTCGAGGAAGAACCGCGCCATGTTCACCATGCAGGTGTGGGAGTCCATCACCACCATGCCGCCGGACCCCATGATCGCGCCGGTGGCGCCGAGCGCCTTGTAGTCGATGAGCGTGTCGAGCAGGTGCTCGGGGATGCAGCCGCCGGAAGGGCCACCCATCTGCACGGCCTTGAACGTGCCGCCATCGCGGATTCCGCCACCGATGCCGAAGATCACGTCGCGGAGCGTGAGGCCCATCGGAATCTCCACGAGACCGCCGCGCTTGATCTTGCCGGTGAGCGCGAACACCTTGGTGCCCTTGCTCGTCTCGGTGCCCATCGCGGCGAACGCGGCGCCGCCGTTGAGGATAATCCACGCGACGTTCGCGAACGTCTCGACGTTGTTGATGTTCGAGGGGGCCTGCGTGTAGCCCTTCTCCGCCGGGAATGGGGGCTTCAGGCGCGGCATGCCGCGGTTGCCCTCGAGCGACTCGATGAGCGCCGTCTCCTCGCCGCACACAAACGCGCCCGCGCCCGCCTTGATGCGGATGTCGCAGGAGAAGCCGCTCCCCAGGATGTTCTCCCCGAGGAGACCGGCCTTCTTCGCGGCCGCGAGCGCCTTTTCGAGACGCACGATCGCGAGCGGGTATTCCGCGCGCACATAGACGAATGCCTTCGTCGCACCAATCGCGTAGGCGGCGATGAGCATGCCCTCGATGAGGGAGTGCGGATCGGACTCGATCACCGCGCGGTCCATGAACGCGCCGGGGTCGCCCTCGTCGGCGTTGCAAATGAGGTACTTCTGGTCGCCCTTTGCGTTGCGAGCGGCATTCCACTTGAACCACGTGGGGAAGCCCGCGCCGCCGCGCCCGGCGAGGCCGGACACCTTGATTTCGGCGATTACGTCCTCCGGCGTCATCGTCAGCACTTTGCGAATCGCCTTGTAGCCGTCCACCGCCTCGTAGGCCGCGATGTCCTCAGGGTCGATGAGGCCGCAGTGCCTGAGCGCGATGCGCGTCTGCTTCTCAAGAAACTCCTTGTCGTCCGCCGAAATCTCCAGGTCCTTGACGCCAGAAAGGACACCGGATGCGGCGGCCTTGTAAATCCGCTCCGCGTCCTTCTCCTGCACGCGGACGAGTCTCGCGAGCAACGGTTCCCCGTTCCCACCCCGCATTGAGCCGCCTTCGGCGCTCGCTTCGCTCGGGGGATACGTTCCCGGTTCCCCATACACGTCCACGATCGGCTCAAGGTAGCACATGCCAATGCAGCCGGTGATGCCGACTTCGACTGCGCCGTCCGCGTTGAGCTTCTCCACGGCCGCGCGCACCTTGCGCGCGCCGGCGGCAATGCCGCAACTTCCTTCTCCAAATACGAGTTTCATTTCGACGCCTCCCTGATCTTGCGCACGATGTCCTTGGCCTTGGCTGGCGTGAGGGAGCCGTACGTGTCCTCGTTGATCATCATCACGGGCGAGAGCGAGCAGCAGCCGAGGCAAGCGACCGTCTTGATGGAGAAGAGCCCGTCGTCGGTCGTCTCGCCGTCACCCACGCCAAGCTCCTCCACGAGCGCCTTCTCGATGGAGTCGGCGCCGTTCACGTGGCAGGCCGTGCCCTTGCAGAGAAGGATGAGGTTCTTGCCCACGGGCTTCAAGCGGAACTGCGTGTAGAACGTCGCCACGCCCATCACTTTGGCTGGGCTGTTGCCAGTCTTGTCGGCGATGGCGTACAGCACGTCGGTCGGCAAATAACCATAGATGTCCTGCGCCTTCTGCAGGATCGATATGAGGGCGTGATCGTCGCCGGCGAACGCCTCAAAGACGGGCGTCAACAGCGACAAGTCGCTTTTTTCGCAATTTGCGCACATTATGCATTTCTCCAATATTCCCGCGACGGTCTGCCGCGGGACTTTTCAGAATGGCTGGATATTATACCAAAATGCGGGCAGAATTGCGACGGCCCGTCGAGGCGGCGCGTATATTTAAACTGCCTCAGGAGGCAATCACATTTCCTCGAACTGGTCCTTGCCCACGCCGCACATGGGGCAGGTCCAGTCTTCGGGCAGGTCCTCAAAGGCGACTCCGTTGTTGTTTTCGGGGTCGTAGACGTATCCACAGACCTTGCATACGTATTTCTTCATCGCCGTGTTCCTTTCTTGCTTTCTTAAAAAGTCTTTTCCAAAACCAGGTTAGTCTTCGTCTTTTTCGTCCTCTTCGGCTGCGGCCTTAACCGTCGACGCAGTGGTCTCGGACGCGTCGACAATGGCATTCAGCGCATCGAGGAGGACAGAAACGTCCTCGTGGCGGCTTTTCTCCATGGCGACAAGCGCCTTGTGCGTCTCTTTGACGAAGTAGAGAATCGCCAAAAAGGCCAAGAACATCAATACGCCGAGGACGACGAAGAAAACGGCGGCTACCGCCAGAAGTACGCTTACAGTATCCATATGTGCATAGAATACTACCATAAGCCGCCGCAGATGTCAAAGCGCCAGTGGCCTATTTCTCAGCTACTCCTCAAGAACTGCGACGCTAACGGATGCGGCTTCGCCAGACTCGGTGGCGCAAGTTATGACGTGTTTGCCAGGAGACATCTCCGCGGCAAATGCGCCGCGCCCAACGGTCTCGCCCACGGGCGCAGCATCAACAAACCACCAGAGCCGGGTGTCGGGCGGCACTTCTCCTACTTGGCAGACTATGCGCTGCTCAAGCGAACCTGCGACGAGATGAAACTGCGCGCCGTCTTCGGGCTTCACGAGAGAGAGTGCGGGATGACTCTCTTCTATTAGCTTTCCGTCTGGCCCTCGCCGATGTACGCTGCAAAGCTGCGGCGAACTGCGGCCCTTGACCGCCCTTCCCTCCTCAGTCTCGGGGCAGTCGGGCGAGGCAGGAAGCCCTGTCTTCTTGCAGACGACACACTTCGTTAGACCTTCGGGCTTTTCAAACCAGGGACCTGCGCCACTCGGATAAAGCTGGCGCATCACGCTCCACGCGACAGGCGCGGCGGCCTTTGCCCCCACGACGCTCTTGTCGCCAAAGCCGCCTGTCTTGTGCCCGCACCAGACACCGACGACGAACTCAGGATTCCACGCAACCGTCCATGCGTCGCGATACGCGCTCGACGTGCCTGTCTTCCACGCGAAGCGCGGCGTCGCGACATCTGCGACATGCCCGAGCGCGGCATGCGAGCGCTCATTGCCAGAGAGCATGTCGGAGACGAGGTAGGCGCATGCTGGCGCAAACCGTCCGTCGCCGCCACGCGCAAGGACGCCGTATGCGCGAACGAGCTCAAGAAGCGAGACTTCGACATTTCCGATCGCCATCCCAAGACCGAACGACGCAACGTCTTCTGTGACGTGCCCGAAACCGAGGGCGCGAAGCTCCTCCGCGAAGGAATCGACCCCCACTTCGTCGAGAAGGCGGACGAAAGGAACGTTGAGTGAAAGGACAAGCGCATCGCGCACGGTGACGAGGCCGCGATACCTGCCGTCGAAGTTCGCGGGGCGGTAGCCCTTGAACGAAACCGGCGAGTCGACGAGGCGACGCTCTGGAGTCGCAAGCCCTCGCTCCATCGCAAGCGCCACGAGGAACGGCTTCAATGTCGAGCCGGCGGGGCGCGGTGAAGTCGCAGTGTTTACCTGCCCGTCCTTGCCGTCGAAATAGTCGCCGCTACAGGCCATCGCGACTATCTCGCCTGTCGCGGGCTTCATCACTACGACAGCAGACGAAAAGCCGCCCTTCTCCGCCGCCTCAGAAACAGCGTGCTCGCACAAAATCTGGATGTCGGCGTCAAGCGCCGTCGTCACGTCGACACCTCCGTGCCCGCCGCGGAGAGCGTGTTCCGAAATGTACCAGTCGCAGAAGTGCGGCGCGAGGAACGGGCGCCGCGCACGGCGGACTTCCGGCTCGACCGATCGCGCACCCTCGAGTTGCTCGTCAGTGATGTAGCCAAGTGCCCGCATCCTCTCGAGAACATAGTCACGCCGCTTGAACGCCTGTGCACGGCGCTCGGGGCTTCCCCATCTGTCGGGGCGGAAGCGCGTCGGCGCCTGCACCATCCCGGCAAGCATCGCCGCTTCCCCAAGCCCGAGTTCCTTCGTGCTTTTGCCGAACCAGCCCTGTGAAGCCGCCTCGATGCCGACAAAGTTCGAGCCGAAGGGGGCGCGATTAAGGTACTGCGAGATAATCCACTCCTTCGACTTTGCGCGTTCCATCTTGACGGCCTTGACCGCCTCCTTCCACTTCCACCAGAGATTCTTCGGGTGGGGTTTTAGAAGCCGCACCGCCTGCATCGTAATCGTTGACGCCCCTGAGATGCGCCGCCTGCAGCTGACATTCTGCCACATCGCACGAAGGACGCTCATCGGCCTCACGCCGTGGTGCGACCAGAACGAACTGTCTTCGGCCGCGACGAGCGCTTTCACGATCCAGTCGTCGGGAGAGGCAACATAGAACGGACGACAATCGACATCGCCGGGGCCAAGCGTCACACGCAGAATCCTGCCAGACGAGTCGCGAAGTATCGTGCCGCCGGGATATTCGTCCGACCCCTCGTCGCTCCAGTCGATGAAGATCCACGACGCAACGAGAAACACCGCCGCGAGCGCGGCGACGATGCGAGCAAGAATGACGATTTTCCTCTTCACGCCCTATACTCGTCGCAAAAAGGAAAATCTGACACGGTTCTTTTAGCCCGTTTCGCTTTCACCGAAAATCTCAGCGCTGGCCTTCGCGACCGACGACCACATATCCATTAGGATCGCCGCCCGATATCTTGATCGAGACGAGCTGGCCGCCCTTCCATTTCAAGTCGACGGTATATCCACCGCGGGCCCTAAGGCCGTGAACCTCGCCGTCAGGCCACGCTTTCGGCAGGGCTGGAAGAAGACGTATCGCCACCTTGCCGTCGTCCGTCATCTCGTGGCTCTGCAAAAGCATTTCCGCGATTCCGGCGGCGCAACCGAAATTGCCGTCAATCTGGAACGGCGGATGCGAGTCGAGAAGATTGGGGTACGTGCCGCCGCGGTACGTGCCGCCGAGCGTCGCGTATGTCGGGGCGAGCTGTTCCTCGAGTACGCGGTACGCGCGCTCGCCGTCGAGGAACCGCGCCCAAAGCGCGACGCGCCAGCCCATGCCCCAGCCAGTCGCGACATCGCCCCGCGCATCCAGCGACTTCTGTGCGGCGCGAAAGAACTCTGGCGTTTCCGGCGTGACCTGCGCCGAAGGATAGACGCAGTAGAGGTGCGACACGTGTCGATGGTGGTCTTCGGGATCGTCGACATCGTCGGTCCATTCCTGCAACTGTCCCCATCGCCCAATTCGCAGCGGCTCGAGCCGTGCGCGCTTTTCTGCGATCTCCTTGAGAACTACTGCATCCTCCTGCTCGCGACCAAGCTCCTTCGCTGCCCCGAGCACCGCGGCAAATAGGTCGCGGAGAATCTGGGCGTCGGAAGAAGCGCCCGCCGTCCAGTTGTTTTTGCTCTTGCGCTGCGGCGCAGGGATGTCCTCGGGCGAGATGCCAGGCACCACCGTGAGACGGCCCGTCGCCGGATTCTCAACAAGCGTATCGAGGAAGAACTCAGCCGCCCCCTTCATCACTGGATAGGCGCGCGCGAGGAACGCGCGGTCGCGAGTGAAAAGCCAGTGGTCCCACAGCTGGGCGGCGAGCCACGCGCCGCCAGTCGGCCAGATTCCGCTCGGGCCGTGTACTGGCACCGTGGTGCGCCAGATGTCCATGTGGTGGTGCATCACCCAGCCGCGTGCGCCGTACATGTCTCGCGCAGTGCGAGCGCCCGACACGGAACATTCCTCAAGTGCCTTCAAAAGCGGCTCGACGAGCTCGGGGAGATTCGCAACGTCCGCGGGCCAGTAGTTCATCTCAAGGTTGATGTTCACCGTGTAACTCGAATTCCACGGCGGCTGGATCAATTCGTTCCAGATGCCCTGCAAGGTCGGCGGCTGCGTTCCCGGCTGCGAAGAAGAGATCAGAAGATAACGCCCAAAGGCAAAGTAGAGTGCGGCAAGATATGGATCGTGCGTCTCCTTGAACGACGAAAGCCGCTCGGGGATCGTGCGCCCCGGGAACAGATCTGGCCCGAGGTCGAGACGGCAGCGGCCAAACTGCGCGGAGTAGGCTGCGATGTGGCGAACAAGCGCCGCGTCGCAGCCAAGCCGAATGGCATTGGAAAGAAGACTATCCGCCTTGGCGCGTTCGTCTACGGACTTTCCGTCCTGCCAATCGCGGAAGCTCGTCGCCGCCGAGCACCAGAGCACAACCTCGTCCGCACCTTCCACGAACAGGACGCCGTTGTCCGAGCGCACCGAACCGCCCTTCACTGTCGGCTTGACGCGCGTGCAAAAGCGAACGCATCCGCCGACGCCGTGCATCGCAGAGCCGCTGCCGGAGAGCGTGAGCGTGCCGTCTTCGTCAGTCGACTTCGCAAGCCGCTGCCACGGGCTTTCGAAAAACGCCGTGAACGAGAGCGAGCCGGGGCGCGATGTCTTGAGCCGCACGACTATAACGTCGTCTGCGAGCGAAGCGAACGCCTCGCGCGTGAACGTCGCACCGCCGACGGAATACTCCGTCCTCGCGACGGCGTCGTCGAGCGACAGAGACCGGCGGTAGCGAGTCGGAAAGTCGTGGCCGGGGAACTTGAGGCACAGCGATCCGATCGTCTGGTAGGCGAAGGAGTTTTCGTTCTTCGAGACCTTGATTCGCTTCGCCTCGAACGAGGCCCTCGCGCCATCGGCGTCGCCGGCCAGGATGCGCTCGCGTATCTTCGGAAGCTCATCCTTCATCTTCAGCTCAACCGCGCAGTTCGGCCCGCCGGCCCAAAGCGTGTCCTCGTTGAGCTGCATGCGCTCCATGCCAGGCGCGCCGTAGACCATCGCGCCAAGCCGCCCGTTCCCGATCGGCAGCGCCTCGTTCCACGTGCCCGCAGGGGAATCGTATTCGAGCGACAACGCCGGCGCATGGCCACAGGCCATCGCGGCAAGCGCAACTCCGAAAAAGTACTTCTTCACGTTTCTCCCTTGTTTTGCTGGAGCGAGAGCGCTACTCGGCCGCCAGGATGATTTCTATCCAGCGCTGGGGATGGCAGACGGCGTTCTCGCCAGTGGGCGAAAGACCGCCCTTCACGCGATCGCCATCGGCCGCGGCAGGATCGTCGGCGTTGAACACCGTCAGCCCCATTGCAACGACGGCTCCCGCGCGAACAACGCCTGGATAGATGCGGGAGCTCGGCAGGAACACCTGATAGACGTAGCCGTCCTTCGTGCGGGCAAACGCAGGTTTCACGTCAGGGATGATGCAGTTCCCGTGTTCCTTTGTGTTTGCGGTGATCTGCCTGTCGGCCACGCGGTTCGCCCAAAGGATCGCGCCCTTCCCGTCCGCCGCGGGGAAGACGGCGTATTCGTAGTCGTCCTGGCCGGGGCCGTCAAGCTCAACGCGCCGCGCGTCTCCGTAGCCGTCGATGCCGATCTGCAGGCAGTCGTTCGCGTTGCGCTTGGCGCCCACGGCGAATTCCTCGTGGACAAACTTCACATCCCGCACCGCGACACGGACGAAAAGTCCCTTGTCGTTCCACGCAAGCTGCGCAGTGCCGCCGTAAAGCACGGCCATTGTTTCACCCCAGGTCTTGAGCTGAAACCACGGGTGCTTCGTCCAGTCGACCTGCGTCGGATCTTCGCCGTTGTAGGCGGTCTTGTGCGCGATGGTAGCGCCGAACGAGAGCTCGCGCCGGACAACGCCGGTCTCTCTCGACTCGAACGCGAGCGGCAGCTTGATCGTTTGCACAGCGTCTGCCGTGAGAGGAAAGCGCGAAACGTCGCGCGCAACCTCTGCGGACGCGGGAAGCGTCACCTCCTCGCCATTCAGCCGCCCCGAGAGCGGACGGTCGAGGAGGTTGCGCGCGTGGACTTCGACCGTGCCCGCATCCTTCATCGACGCGCTGAGCGTTACCGACGCCGTTCCGCCCGAGACGATGTGGGCCTTGCGAAGCGTCGCGACGAACTTTTCCGCTTCGCCTTTCCTTCCGCGAAGGAAGATTGGGAACGGCGAGACCTGAAACGAGAACACGCCCTGCTCGGGGAAGGAGCGCTGGTTGTTCATAAAGTCGACGACCTCGCCGAGCGCGCCCTGCATGTCGACTTCCGCGACAGGCGGCTCCTTGCGCCCCGCGTCTACTTCGGGATCGCAGCCCCAGACGGCGGCGACAGGGCGGCCGAAGCCATCGTCGAACACATACGCGCGGACGTTTGGCGCAAAACGCACGTCGGCGAGAAACGCCTTCGCGTGGCCGAGCATGTGGCCTATCACGTTCGGCGCGAACTGCACGGCGCGCGGAGTGAGGCGGTCGTGCTCAAGGGCAAAGTTCTTCATGACCCCTGCGCAGGCAGAATGCACGTCGTGCCTTAGCGCGATGATCCAGCTGCGCGCGAACCAGGCGGCCGACACCTTCTCCGTCCAACCGATGTCGTATGAAAGCGCGCCGCCCACCCACGTCGCAGGCGTAGAATACCAGCTCGCGGAGATCGTTCCCCACTGCGGTATCTCGTACGGCCCCCAGTGCATTCCCTCGGAAAGGTCCAAGGGCGCGTCGCCATAGCCGAGGCGCCTGAGCATCGCCCGCGTCGCGGCGAGATCTGCGTCAAGGTCAGGCGCCTCCGGCCTGTTGCGGTAGCTGTGTGCGGAAATCCTGTCGAAATGCCAGCCGAGCGCGTTAGCCGCCGTGAGGATGCCCTCGATCTCGGCGATGCCCTTCCCGGGATTCAAATTCCAGGGATCGTCGCCGGCATACGGCTTCTTGGGGCAGACGCTCTTGATTCCCTCGCCGAACGCCTTGAGGATCTTTGCGTAGTTCATGTAGGCGTTCGCCGCGACGCCGTCGGGGCTCCAGAATTCCGTCGGGTAGGTGCCGAAGAACTCAGAGCCGAACTGCCAGCGTTCGACAAACGGATATTCGCGTGCAAGGCGCGCGGCGCCGGCGCGCACCTTGGCGAGATACTTCTCCGTGGGCACGTTGTCGGGGCAGTCGGGGTCAAGCACCGGGTCTGTGAAGAGCACGTCTGGCTTCGACGCCTCGTCTCTCTTGTGGGGGCCGTTGAAAGTCCGCAGGCGGTAGCACCAGTGCTTTACGCCGTTCTTGTCTGTGTAGCGCGAAGGAATGTGCACGGCGCAGATCGGGATGCCGTTGGACGCATAGAGCTCGAACGCCTCGCGGTGGGGCGAACCAGGGGCTACCGACTTCATGCCGAAGCCGACCTTGCGCCAGCGGTCGAGCTGGTGGCGCACGTTCTCCTCCTTCGCGGGATCGCCGTAGTCGTCGGAGCACAGGAACCGGCGCGGATGTTCGTTGCGCAGGAAGTCGCAGACCGCGAACCTGTCGAACTCGCGGGCCGAGGAGCCGTCGGCGAGCGTATAGTCCGTCTGGACCGCGAAGAGCCCCAACCCCAGCGACGCGCCGTCGAAGTCGGGGGCGATCTCGGCATGGCCAGACGCGTCGGCCTCGAACGGGAACTTGTTGTCAAAGCGCGTCTCGCCGAAGAAGTCGCGGACGCGGATGTGCGCAACGCCCTTTGCCCCCGGCGCGGACGAGACCGCGAGCCGCGCGGAGACGAGAGAGCCCGCCGCGATGAAATCGTCTGAAGAGGAAGTGACAAGCTCGGCCTCGGCCGGCGGCGGCGCGAAATCGGTCGCTTCCTCGCCCTTCTCGAACTGGATTGCGTCAACCCACACCTTGCCGCCTGGCGGCCCGGAACGGGAACTTGCGGAGAGGTGGATCACGACAGGCATTGACACCGGGATGTTCACCTTGAGGACATAGCGCTTCCATTCCTTCTCGGGGTAGACCCTAAACATTCCGCCAGGTATCTCCGCGAACGGCGAACCAGTGGAGAAGTTCCCGATCCACGCCGCGAGGCGGAGGTCGCCGGGCCTGTCGCCCTTCGCGTAGAAGCTCAGCACGTGTGGCCCTGGATCTGCCGCGATCGGATGAAGCGCGATTCCGCCAGTCGTGTCGAGGTTGCGGTGGTCGGAGCCGTTCTTCTCCCACGCGAGAATGCGCAGCGAGCGTGAGCCGTGCACATGCTCGGACTCGTCGGCGGTCCACACGGGCAGATCCCAACGCTTGGGGAAGAAGCCTACGCCGACGTCTACCGACCTGTAGAGGCCAAACAAGCCGCGCTCGAACGACGGGTTGACGAGCAGGTTGCGCGTGCCAGTCTGAGACATTCCGAGATTCTCGGCGAGGCGGAAGTCCACGCCGCCGCGCTCGTCTTCGCCGGCCTGCGCCGCGACGCCACGGCGCAAATCGAGATAGACGCGGTAGCCGTGCCGCCGGCCCTCGACCTTGTCCGCGATGCGGAACTCGATGCCCCAGGCGACGTTGAACCGGTTGGCCGAATTGCCCGTCTCGCCTGGGCGCGTGGAGATGCGGAACTGCCGCGCCGCATGCTCCTCGAAAAACGAAAGCTCGAACTTCTCGTGCGGCTTGATCCGCCATGTCCCGGAGTTCCCGCCCGGGGCGGACGGCAGGTCCTCGGCTTTGCCGTTCACGGTAAACCGCGCACCGTCCTTCGTTCTCTCGTAGGGAATCGTCCACTTGGCGCCGTAGGTCTGGAAGGTGAACATGTCGCCCTCGGGCTCCATCCAGATCGCCTCGATCATCACGAGGCCGTCAGGCAGCAGCTCGACGCGCTGACGGAAGGCATTGTCCCATGAGAAGTCCTCCAGCCGGAACGGCCGCTCGTGGACGATCGCGTTCCCGTCGCGGTACATCTTGCCGCCGCCTTCGCGGAAGCGGTAGGTCGGGTCGATCCACAGCTTCTTGCCGGTCGCCTTCGACACCGCGTTGCCGAAGTACTGCATCGTGAAGAGCGTCGTGCCGCCTTCGGTCAGCGCCAGCCTTGAGTTGAGCTGGAGCGAGAGGCGCTTCGACCCGGCAACGATGTCGTTGCCGTCCCATCGGGGGCTAAGCGTCTCGGCCTTCGCGGCGGCGCGGTCTTCCGGCGCGGGGAGGCCGCGCCCAATCGGGGAAAGCGGCAGCAGCGCAGCCGCCACAAACAGTGTAGTCAATGTCATTTCGCCATCTCTTCGCCATCCTTGCAAAATACCGTGCAGCCGGGATGCGGCGACACGACGAGCACCTTCGGCTCGTTGTTCCACTTAAACGACACAGCGCCGGGGGTGACGCCCTTCTCCACCCAGTCGACAATCTTCTCGGCAAGGCCAATGGGCTGTCCGATCTTTCCTGCGCCTGCCGATTCGCCGCGGGCGCCGTGCGACCGACCCGGGACAGAATAGTACGCAAAAAACCTGGACGCCTCGGACTCTCCCCCGCACTGCCTGGCGATTGCCTTGTAGTATTCCCGAATCTCCAGCTCTGGACAGCTCGTATCCTCGAGGCCGCCGTACATGATTATCTTGCCGCCGCGCGACCGAAACGCTGTCAGGTCGGCAAGCGGGAAAACCTCCGCCACGGACGCATACGCCGCGAGGTCGGCTTCTGTGGCCTCCGCAAGATTGCGCAACCCAAGGTACTTCGGCGCAATGAAGGACCACGCCCCGGCGAATTCCACGCCGATGAGCCGACCCGCGGCATAAGGCTCGCCGTTTACCACGAGCGGATCGAAGAGCTCGCGCCACAGTTGCTCGCGGTCCGCGAGCACGGGATTGCGCTCGACGATCTCGCTCCAGCAGCCATCCAGCTTTTCCTTCGTAGGATACGGATCGACGATGAAGTGCCCGCGGGCGAACTCGGGGTCGGTCTTCGCGAAGTAGGCGAGTTCCGCGTCGCGCACGGCGGCAATCTCGCCCTTTGAAAACCACTTGCCGTGCTTCTTCTTGAGGCGCATGTGCCGCCAGGCATTCGAGCTTCTCGAGCGCTCAGTTATTCCGGGAACCTCGCTTATGATCCCATCGTAGTCCTCGGGGAAGCGCGTCGCCTCCTGTACGCCCTGAAGTCCGCCGCACGACGCGCCTGAAAAATAGCACTTGTCCGGCTTGCGCCCGTAGTACGCTTCGACAAGACGCTTGGCGGCCACGGTCATGAGGTGCGTTGCGCGCCAGGCGTAGTCGCGAAGGATCTCGCGGTCGGTCGGCGTCTCCTTCATCGGCGACTTTGACGTTCCCAAATCCGAGTGAACGCAGGCCGAGGTTCCGTTGTAGTGGAAGCTCACGGCACCGCCCCAGCCGCCGTTGCCATACCCCCAGAGCCGGCCGTCCCACTTTTCGGGAGGCGGCAGGCCGAGCTCGCAGCGAATGAACGACTTCGGCGTCGGCACGAGCGTGAAAGCCACCCGAAGGGCGTCTCCACGGCGTTCAACGAGCGTAATCTCGCCGCCGTCATCCAGCTTCACGGCCCGAAGCCGGTCTGATAGAGCGGGGAGGTCGCTCTCCGTCGGGGAGAGCGGCAGCAGAGTCGCTATAAGGAGGGCAGCAATCACCATATCACGAGCCAGCTGGCTTTTTGTTGTTGAATGTTCCGCTGGGCGGAATCGCAACAGCGCTTTCGGAATCGGGCTTCTCGGGATCGAACGAGCGGTAGGGCTCGCGGATCGCATCACCCACAACGGGAACCTTCGCAAGCCCCGCCGCGACAATGCGCGCCATCTCGTACGCGCCATACATGCTGTGGTGCGTGTTGTCGACATTCCCACCGCCTGCAGGACGCTGCAGCTTTTTCGATCCTTCGGCGCCAAGAGCCCCCATCATCCTGTAGCTCGCGTCGTTGAGGTCGACACACGGCACGCCCTTCGCGGCCGCAACGGCCTTCACGGCCTCGGCATATTTCGCAAGCGACTTGCCGAACTGCGTACCGTGGGCGGGATGGAAGCCTCGCCGCTCGACTGGCGTCACGAGCACAGGATGCGCGCCCTTTTTGCGGATGCGGTCGATCCATTCGCCGAGCCGTCTCGTGTAGCCGTTCTCCGCCTCTTCGCCTTTTATCTTCTGGTCGTTATGCCCGAACTGAATCATCACCCAGTCGCCCTTTTCAAGATGTTCAAGGACGCGCTCAAGGCGTCCCTCCTCTTCGAAGGTCTTCATCGCTAGACCCGACTTCGCGAAGTTCGCAGTCGTCCACCCTTTGCACACGAACGCCGGCAGCACGAGTCCCCAGCTTCCAAGCGGCTCGTTGCGATGGTCTTCCACGGTAGAATCGCCGCAAATGTAGATCGTGGGGGCGGACGGATTAGGCGTCACACGCGGCGCGAACACGAAGCCCTCGGGCTGCGGCGTGTCGGTGAAAAGCTCGACCTTGAGCCGGCGGTTGCTCCCCTCGTCGCCTTTCTTCGTCGTGTAGGGCCCAGGCACGCGCGCGGTGAACGACACCGACTTCTTTTCCCCCGCCTTGACTTCGGTGCGGTCGACGGCGAGCCGCCGCCCCATGAACTTCACGAAGCTGACGCCCGGGCCAAGGTCGATCTCGACGTCGTAGTTGCCGATCTCCATCGGCTGATCGAGCAGCGTGCACGAACTGAAATCCGCCGCGGCGGCGGTGGCCGCAAGCGCGAGCGCGCAAAGCATTGTCGTTCTTTTCATCTGTTCTTTCCCCTTGTCATTACCGCAAGACGATGGACAGGCCAACGATAGGCCGATGCTGCAGCACGAGGAACTCCGAGGGCGCAAGCGCACGCGTGGTGTATCGGATTTCGTCAAACCATCCCTGCATCGGATGGTCGTTCAGGTTGTTGCCGACGGCAAACGCCATGCCGTCGCTGAAACAGGCGGGGAAGTCGACCATCGGGGCGGGCAGCGTCAAGGTCTCGCACTCCTCGTGATCAATGAAGAAGCGCACGGTCGGGCTGCCGTTGTTGTCGGCGTCCGCCATGCGATAGACCACGGCGTAATGCTGCAAATGCCCGTTGTCGCACTTCTCCTGGTAGGCGGTCTTCATTCCGGGGACGCCATAGGCCTTCTGCTGGTACGCGCCGTCCACAGGTCCAACGACGACCTGAAAAGTGAATTCCAGTGTCTTCATGTTCAGATAGAGATCCCACGCGAACTGGGTGGTGATTTTTCCCGCAACGTCGTTCTTGAAGCCCCCCTTGACGCCGAAGACGGACGCGCGGGTACGCGGATCCGCGCCAAGCACGGCCCTCCATCCGGCGATGTCGGGCCGCCAGTACATCTCGGCGGTGAAGTCGGAGGCCGTCAGAAGGTCCACGTCGCCCATCACGAAGGACGGCCCCTTGCCGAAGTACTCGGAGCTCGCGTTCTTGGGACCCACGACGAGGAAGGCGCAGTTCGTGTTCGGGCGCATGTCCTTGTCCGGCACCACCAGGCCGCTGCGGATGCGGTCCGTGACGTTCGAGGCGTAGCCGTCCATCGTCAGCGTGCCGATGCTTTCGTCGGTGTAGGTGAACGTGTATGGCGTCACGACGCCGTCGCCGGAATGACGGAAGATCTGCCCGTCGACGGCATAGGCGTACTGGTTCGTGACGGGGGCGCCATAGCGCACGCGCCACAACGCCTCGTTCGGGACCGTTCCCAGCGACGCGCCGGTCGCGTTCGACTCGAACGTCCAATGGAAGCTCGTTTGCAGGGCCGCGTCGTCCGGCGGGATGTTCGACGCCCGCAGCAGTTCCTTCGACGAAAGCACGCGGTCAGTGACGCGCAACGCCGCGAACCGAGCCGCCGTGATGCCGTTGCCGAGCGAGAACGCCTCGAATGTGGTCGCCTTGTCGCCTGTGCACGCCCGCTCGCTTCCGGAATGCGTGTAGTCGAGTATAGCCTTGATCTTTCGCGTCTCGCCATTGTAGGTCACGGCCATGTGATGCCACATCCCCGGAACAATCCCGTCTCCTTTGGTCAGTTGCGCAACGGAAGCGTTTCCTGCGGTGCTGGCATAGATCGCACGGACCGAGTAGCCGCGCCCTTGGCTGTCGGGTTGGCTCTGGAGAAGCGTGAAAATCCGTTCATCCTCTCCGAACCGGACATTGTATTGATAGGTGGCGGGAGCTCCGGTTCTCAACATCTTCATTGCATCGAACTTGAAGAAGAACTCCACCGTCCAGGAATCGAGCGCCGCAAGCCGCGCGCCGAGATCGGCGAACTCGATCGACGTGGCGGAGTTGATCTGGGCGTCCCAGCTGTTCGTGAACCACGTCGTCTGAATCGACCGGAACACATTGGTGCTGTAGACGGCGTCGGCCCTCCAGACGTTGTTCGTGTAGAGGTATCGCCCCGGAACGTCGTCCAGGAACGTGGCGGTGGCGGTGTCGCCGTTGTTGCGGACCGCGCTTCCGCCCAAAGCGGACGCATCGACGGCGTTGTGCAGGGCGACACCAATAGCGCTGGCCCCGTCATTTCCTTCCGAGAAGGGATAGAACGCCACTTCCGCAGCAGACGCCCCGGACGCCAAGACCAGCGCGGCAAACCCCGCGATTAGGACTGCGGTGAGACTTAAGGTGCGTTTTTGCGAAGCTCTCATCTCGTTGCCTCCTTGAGGTTTGTAGAAACTGATATTATTATAACAAAGGCAACACTAAGCATTGCGCCATTTTACGAAAATATCCATGGCCATTTTACGAAATGGATTTCGTGCTTCCGCTTTTAGCCCCGCACCTTCAGATGGACGTTGGCCGCGCGCCATTCGCTTGGCGAGAGTCCACAGACGTCCGTGAAGTGGCGGCGGAAGACGGAGTAGGTCTTCCAGCCGGAGAGAGTGGCAATAACCTCGAGTTTCAGGCCGGGCCGGCGCATGAGCGCCTTGGCCGTCTCAATGCGCTCCGCGAGAATTGCCGACATGATCGTCGTCCTCGTCGCCAGCCGGAAGCGCATCTCGGCGCTCCGCCGAGAGCATTTGAAAAGGCCTACCACATCGGCGGCCGAAAGGCCCAACGCGGCTTTCTCGGAAATGACGGAAAGCGCCTTGCGGACAAGGGAATCGCGGACGACCGAAGGCGAAGTCGATTCGCGGCGCCTGGCACGCAACGCACCGAAAGTCGTGACCTTGGGCACGTCCTCACACTTTCCGGCCAGACTGACGAGAAGCTCCCCAGCAAGGAAACCGCCGTTGTAGAAGTCTGGCTCGATGCTCGTGAGCGTCGGCAATGTGTGAAGGCACGTCTCCACGTCGTTGTCCACGCCGCAGACCGCAAGATCGTCTGGAATGCTGATGCCGAGCGCCCTTGCCGCCGCGAGAACGGAGCGACCGACTATGTCGTTGGCCGCCAGAAGAGCGCACGGCTTCGGCAAGGTCGCAAGCCAGGCGCGCAGGGCCTTGTGCCGCGTCGGCGAGTCTTCGCTCTCATGCGCCTCTGGGAAAAAAGACCAGCAGTCGAACCCATACCTGGACAAAAGCGATTTGAAGGCCTTCCAGCGCTCGGCACACCACGGCTCGTCAGTGCAGGCACCGGCAAAGGCATAGTTTGGATAGCACAGGCGGCGTAGCTCTTCGACAGCGAGGGAGGCCGTCGAAATCGGGTCGTTCGCCACATAGCGGGCATATCCAAGGCGTTGACTTCTCGGCGACGAAATGACGACAAGGGGAATAGACGCAAAAGCCCGCATGTCGGCGAAACGCATGTTGCATACGACGCCAGCGGGCTTCCAGAGTCTGAGCAGCGAACGCATGGTCGCGCCGTCCGATGGCATCGCCAAAATCTGGACCGCCCAGCCGTGCGCGTGCGCCGAGGCGGTCAGACCGGCGATGTTCAGGTGGTCGGCCTCGCACCGCGATTCCTGAAAATAGATGATTGTCCGCTCGCGCTGACAGCCCGGCCCCTTCTCGATGCTTTTCATGGCAGTTCCGTCATTGTGGGGTCGATGATCGCGCATCCACCGGATTGCCGCAGGAACTTCCCCATGCCGGTTACGCCACCGATGTCAAGAGGTCGTTGCGCCTAAGCGCGCGGATCGCGTCGCAGTCTAGCGTATGCCCCGCGCGATAGGAGACGACCGTTCCGACGAAACGAGATGAGCCGCCAATAAGCGCGATGGCCGCCATGAGATCGAGCGTCGCGCGGTGCCAGACTGGCTCTAGGAACTTGTCTCCAACCGGGAAGCGCGGCTCGGTGTAGAACTTGCGCTTGCCGTGGATAAGGATGTTCCTATCATTGTAGCCCCAGTTGCGCGTAGCAGCAAAAAGCTTTCCAATCGTCTTCGCGAGGATGTACTGACGGCGCGTCGCGTTCGTCCTGGCGAGGGCCGCGTAACGGAACGTCTCGGGTGTCACGTCGAAGAGAATCCTCTGGTTGCCAATCACGGTGTTCCACGAAATGCCGCAGTCGATGCGGAGGTTCCTCTCTCCGTTCTCTGCCGGGAGGAAGAGAAGGAAGTCGCCGCGACCTCCGCCGAAGGCGACCGGCTCCTTGACCGTGACATAGGTCGCGTCTTCATCGGTCTCGACTATCTTCGCGTGCTCCATCGCCTTGATGAGAGGCAGCGACGACTGCTCGAAAAGCGGCGGATCACCGGAGTTGACCTTTAAAAGCACGTCGTCGACTCCAAGCCCGACCTTGAGCGCGATGATATGCTCGACCATGCGGAGGTAGTTGTGCTCCGAGCCCGAACGTAGCACAAGGTTCTGCGCACTCGTCCAGAGGTTTGCGACGTCTACTGCGGTGTCCAGCTGCTCCGGGAGGTCCATGCGGCGAATCCACCAGCCGGGTTTGTTCGGCGGCGCGAAGGTAAGCGTCTGCTTTTCGCTGCCCTTGAAAGTGCCGATGCCCGCGACAGGCGCGTCACCGAGAAGCGTCTGGCGCTTCGCGGGGAAAGGCGACGAGCGATCTTCGGCAAGACGCGTCTCGTCTATCGGCTGGACGCGGAAGCGCTCGTAGGCCGCCTCAATGGACGCGGACGAGCCGAACACTGTCTTTCCGATTCGGTAGGAAGGTAGGTCCATGTAGGTTGCCTCGCTTTGGTTCGGCCTCAGGCCGTGATGCCGTTCTGCTGGGCGACGAGTCCGGCGGCTCCGTACATCTTGCGGAGCTTCGGCTTTTCGATCTTGCCTGTCGGGTTGCGCGGAACTTCCGCGAAGATGACCTTGCGCGGCCGCTTGTAGCGCGGGAGGTCGAGGCAGAAGTCGTTGAACTCCTGCTCGGTGAGCGTCATCCCCTCCTTTACGGACACGATTGCCGCGGCGATTTCGCCGAGGCGTGCGTCGGGAAGCCCGATGACCGCAACGTCCTTGACCTTGGGGTTCGCGCGGACGAAGTCCTCGATCTGCACGGGATACAGGTTTTCGCCGCCGGTGATGATGACGTCCTTCGCACGGTCGACAAGGTAGATGAAGCCGTCCCTCTCCTCGGCCATGTCGCCGGTGAGGAGCCAGTCCGGCTCCTTCATTATCTCGGCCGTCGCCTCGGGGTTGTGATAGTACTCCTTCATCACGCCCGGGCCCTTCAGCGCAAGTTCGCCGACCTCGCCGGGTTTCACAGGCGTAATGCCGTCGGGCCCGACGATCTTCGTCTGCCAGCCGAAGCCGGCGACGCCTATCGCGCCGACGTGGTCGATGTTCTCAACGCCAAGATGGACGGCTCCGGGGCCTGTCGACTCGGAAAGTCCGTAGTTCGTGTCGTAGTCGTGGTGCGGGAACACCGTCTTCCACCTCTTGATGAGGGCGGGCGGCACGGGCTGCGCGCCGATGTGCATAAGCCGCCACTGCGAGAGCTGGTAGTCCTCGAGCTTGACGTCGCCGCGCTCGATTGCGTCGAGAATGTCCTGCGCCCACGGAACGAGAAGCCACACGATGGTGCACTTCTCCTCGCTCGCCGCGCGGAGGATCCACTCGGGCTTCACGCCCTTCAGGAGCACCGCCCTGCCGCCGACGAGGAAGGAGCCGAACCAGTGCATCTTCGCGCCGGTGTGGTAGAGCGGCGGGATGCAGAGGAAGCAGTCGTCTTTCGTCTGGCCGTGGTGTGCCTGCTCGACGCGGCACGAGTGCAGCAGGCACCTGTGCTGGAGGACGATTGCCTTGGGGAAGCCGGTCGTACCGGACGAGAAGTAGATCGCCGCCTCGTCTTCGGGCACCATGGGAATTGTCGGCGACTTCGACGAGCAGTAGCCGAGAAGCGCGCGGTAGGACATTGCGAACGTCGGGCAGTCGTCGCCGACGTAGAAGCGGTCGCGCACTCCGGGAACACGGTCGATTATCTGCTCGACGCGCCCGGTGAACTCGGGGCCGAAAACGAGCGCCGCCGCGTCGGAGAGCGTGAGGCAGTACTTTATCTCGTCAGCCGTATAGCGGAAGTTCAGCGGCACGGCCATGCAGCCCGCCTTGAGGATGCCGAAGTAGACGGGCAACCACTCGAGGCAGTTCATGAGGAGTATCGCGACCTTTTCGCCGCGCTTGTATCCTCGGCTCAAAAGGAGGTTCGCGAAACGGTTCGCCTTCTCGTCGAACTCGCGCCACGTCATCTCGCTCCTGAACGCCTCGATGGGCGAGCTCTCGATGAGCGAATATTCGCGCCAGGTGGTGTGGCGGGCCTCAAGCTCCTGCGGGTTTATCTCGACGAGCGCGACGTCGTTCGGCCACTCCGTCGCATTGCGCTCAAGTATCTCTGTTATGTTGCGAAAGTCCGTCTTCATGCTCACTTCTCTTTCGCCTTCTCCTTCGCGGCCTTCGCCCTCTCCGCGGCGGCCTTCTTCAGGTCAGCTATCGCGTCCTTATACTCCTTCGCGGAGTCGTCCTTCGGCCATGTCTTGAGGAAGAGGTTGATCAGCCTAATCGCCTCTGCCGGATCGGCCTCGCGGTAGAGCTCGATGTCCTCCTTCACATCGCCCCTCGCGCTATCGATGGCGGAGATTATCTCCTGCGCCTCGGCGGCGACGTTGGAATCCTTCGACTTCGCCTGCTTTTCGAGGTTCTTGATGACAGATGACACGTTCTTGCCAAGCGCAAGCTGCTTCTCAAGCGACTTAAACTTCTTGAAGGTGACGTCGCCGCAGAGTGATATCGGCATGCCGATGGTGCTGAGGGTATCCACGATCTTCTCGGTGCCGTCCTTGACTCCCGCGCCGCCGTAGACGCTGACGCCCCTGTGGCTTACGACGTTGAAGAACGGCGCTTTCTGAAAGCCCACCTTGGGATCGGGATCGAGCGAGAAGTTGTAGTAGACCGGAAACGTGACCTTGTTCTTCTGGATCGCCTCCTTGACCTTTTCGTCGTTCTTCGAGCCGACGTAGTTGCCGACGACCTGAAACTTCTTCGTCTTGAACGAGCTCCAGACCTTCTCGACCTCGGGAAGGTACTTGACGCTCGCCTCCAGCGAAAGGTCCCAGTAGAACACGAGGACGACCTTGCCGAGCAGGTCTGTCTCCGTAAGCTTGGGGCCGCTTATATGCGACTTGTCGTCGAGGTTCTTCCACTTCGCCGCGCCGCTCGCGAAAAGCGCAGAGAGCGCGCAGACCGCGACAATGGCTGCCTTCTTAGTCATCATTTTTCTCCTCCTTGTGCATTAGATTTCTCTTCAGCGGACTTCAGCATAGCCGCCGTCCATGTCAAGTCCGCGATGCAGTTCTTCGCCTCCTGCGCAACAAGCGGATTCTCGCTCTTCTTGAGGTCGGCGGAAAGCTCTATCGCCTTCTCCACCTTGTCGACGCTAAGCCTTTTCGCATTTGCGTCCTTGAAATCGTAGTCCTTCGCCTGCCGGGCAATGCGCTCGAGCTTTGCGACGCGCTTTATGTCCTTGTCTTCGTTGAACTTCGCCCAGACGTCGTCGTATACCTCCGCCTCCTTCGGAAACGTCTTGCGGAATTCCTCTATCTCAAGATACGCCCTTCCGGGGAGGACGTCGATGTCGAAGTCGATGTAGTACTTCCACTGTTTCGGCGTCTGGGGGCTGCGCATCGCCATAAGCGCGCTCGCGATCACGCCCTGGACGCGGCGTTCGTCCTTGCCGCGGTAGAAGGCCTTGCCGGTGCTGCCGATGACGTAGAGATACCCCGTCCTTTCCGGGTCGGCGTCCTTCTGCTCCTGCGTGCGGACGATGTCTGCGTCCTTGTAAATCGGATACGTGAGCTTGAGCCCCTCGGCGATGCGCTTTATCTTCTCGGCGCCCGCCTCGCCACGGTGGCTGCCAATGAGCACGAACGGCTTCATCTTGAAGGACTGCCAGATCTCCTCCATGCTGCGCATCGACTCCACGCCGCTCTTGTCGCCGTAGTCGCGGCAGTCGACGCACACGACCTTGCCGCGCAGGTATCCGCTGGACGCCATCCGACCCGCGAGATGGTGCGCAGGATCGACATTCTCCCAATCAACGGGGGCTGCCGCGCTTGCGGCAGGCGCAAGCATCGCGGCAGCGAATGCCGCGACAGCGCATGCGACCGAAGGTATCCAACAATATCGCTCTTTCATGTTCCACCTATTATACCACTTTTTTGGTATAATTTGGGGCGTGAAATTCTTTCTGCATACCGTCCTTGCGTTTTTGGCTGCCACGGCGGCGCTCGGCGCGACGGCGCCCGAAAAGAGCGTGACAACGCCCGCGAAGAGCGCAGCGACGCCAGCGAAACCCGCAGAGACGCCGAAAAAGCAGCTTATTCCGGCCTCGGAGTGGAAGATGATACGCCAGATCGCGGTCAACTACGACCTAAGCGACGAGGCGACGTGGCTCCTCGCGGCGATTCGCCGCCACGAGAACGGCCGCCCGGGGCTCGAGTTCGGCGTCGGCGGGCCGATGGATTCCGGACACAAGGCGCACCGCTACCGCGACGGCGTGAAGTCGTTCTACGTCCAGGGATACTGGGCCGCGGGGACGATCCGCAAGCACTACAAGGGCGACATCGTCGCCTTCGGGAGGCGGTACAACCCGCCGCATGCCGCGCAATGGTCGACCGCCGTCACGTCGCTCATCAGCCGTCTCAAGGCAGAAAACAACTTGAAGCTCCCAGGCGAAAAGCCAGCGAAGAAAGTTATCAGCCTGCCTTAGTAGGCTTTGGGGGCAATATTGAATTAGTCGGGATTTGAATGGTGGCCAAGGCCGGGATCGAACCGGCGACACACGGATTTTCAGTCCGTTGCTCTACCAACTGAGCTACCTAGCCACGATCGTTCAAGGTTTGAATGGTAGGAGCGCAGGGATTCGAACCCTGGACCCAGTGATTAAGAGTCACTTGCTCTACCAGCTGAGCTACGCTCCCATTCACCTTGGTTTTTGGAGCGAGGAACGGGACTCGAACCCGCGACAACCACCTTGGCAAGGTGGCACTCTACCAACTGAGTTATCCTCGCATCGCGAAAACGGAGGATAGTATACCATAACCCGCGCCTATCGCGCAAGGGGGTATTTTGCAAAATTTTTCCTCAAAGACGACGATTACCGCGTCGTCTCGGGAAGCGGATCCGGGTCGTTCGGGCGAAGGAGAAGCGACGGATTCTCCCGCAGGTCAGTCGCAAGCTCTCGGACGCGCGTCGCGGCCTCTTCCATGTCGCGCACGATCGACTCTATACCGGCCTTGCCGTCGTCGACGAGTTCGTCTACGTTCGCCGCGATGTTTGCCGACGACTCCGCGACCGAGGCGACATTGCTCCAGGCTGCGACGAAGTCCATGCTGTTCAACTGGCGCATGAGCTTCGCCATTGTGTCGGAGAAGCTCTCGAACATCGACGGGGCGGGCGGTATGCAGATGTAGCGCGGACGCCAGGAGATGCGAGCCGCCTCGACATTGGTCTTGGGGAAGTTGAGCTCTATCTTCGAGAGCCCCGTCACTCCGCTCGGCGAGACGGTGGCATGGAGCCCCTTCCCGACAAGATAGCGGAGATGGTCCTCGGAATCCTCGTAGGACGCCCTGCGCAGCGTGCGTTCGGTGAACGCCATGAGGACGTATATCTTCTGGACGTCGTCGCCCTGGGCATCGTCGTATTCGGCGCCAATGAAGGATATCGCGCGCACCTCGCCCACCTTCACGCCGCGCAGGTTCACCGCGCTCCCGGCCGAAAGCCCCGACACGTGGGTGTCGAAATACGTCTCTGCATATATGACGTCGCCCTTTCCGAGCGCACCGCCCAGGTAGACGAGCGTCGCCACGATAGCCGCCGCGCCGACGGCCACGGCGAAACCTATCTTCGCGTAGTTCGCTTGATTAGCCATGTGACTCCCCTCTGTTGAAGAATTTGCGTACAAATGCGTCCTCGGACTTCTCGCGCAGCTCGCTGGGGCTGCCGAGCGCTATCATGCCGTGCCGCGCCTTGTCGAACATCGCCGCGCGGTCCGCGATCTTGAAGATGCTCGGGAGCTCGTGCGTGACGACGACGAAAGTCATGCCCTTCGTCTCGCGGAGCTTCAGTACGAGGTCGTCGAGCGAAGACGACGAAATCGGGTCGAGCCCCGCGCTCGGCTCGTCGAGAAACACTATCTCTGGGTCGAGGGCCATCGCGCGCGCGATCGCGGCACGCTTGCGCATGCCGCCGGAAATCTCGCTTGGGAGCTTTCCGGCCGCGTCCGCAAGCCCCACGTCGGCGAGAAGCTCCATCGCGCGATCGCGGCGCGCGGCGCGCTTCAGCCGTGTAAACTCCTCGAGCGGCAGCATGACGTTCTCGAGGCACGTCATCGAGCCGAAAAGCGCTCCAGACTGGTACATCACGCCAATTTTGTGGAAGAGCGCGTCGCGCGTCTTCGCGGACCACTCCATCCCCGCGACGCGGAGGGTTCCCGCAAGAATGGGATTGAGCCCGATCATGTGCTTCATTATCGTCGACTTGCCGCAGCCGGACCCGCCGAGGAGAATGAACACCTCGCCGCGCTTCACTTCAAACGAGACGTCGCGCAGGATCACGGCACCGGGATACCCGGCGTCGACATGCTCAAGCTCTATTATCGAAGAAGACATTATTATATTGTTTTTAACGCAGAGGCGCAGAGACGCAGAGACGTCAATCTCTGGGGCTCGCCCCAGACCCCTCTCTCCTGTATCTTCTGTTCTTTGTGGCTAATAATCATATGTTCCAGAGGTAGCAGAGATATGCAAGAAGCCCGTCGGCGACGGCAATCGCGACGATTCCGCCGACCACGGCAGAGGTTGCCGCCCGGCCTACGCCGTCCGCGGCAGTCGTCGTGCGCATGCCAGCCGCACAGCCGACAAGCCCGACTAGCGCGCCGAAGAACGCGCCTTTGACGATGCCGAACGAAATCGTGAACACTGTCGAGACGTCGGCGACATGGCGCCAGAACACGGGCGTCGGCACGTCCATCATGCTAAGCACTATCGCGCCGCCAATGAGCCCGGCGAGCTCCGCGAATATCGTGAGCACCGGCATTGCCGCAACCGCCGCGACGACGCGCGGCATTACGAGGAAGCGGACAGGCGGGAGCCCCATCGTCGTAAGCGCATCAAGTTCCTCGTCCACCTTCATCGCGCCGATTTCGGCGGCAAACGCGCTCCCCGTGCGGCCGGCAAGCACGATGGCCGTGACGAGCGGGCCGAGTTCGCGGAAAAGCCCTATCGCAAGAAGGTCGGAGACATACACCTCGACGCCGAACATCCTGAGCGCGGCAGCAGACTCGAACGCGAGGATAAGCCCCAGGAGAAAGCCGATGCCGGTCGTTACGGGCAACGCGTCGAACGACGCGCGCTCGAACGCAAGCGCAGCGTCGCGCAGGCGGAACCGCCCGGGGTGTACAAGCATGCCGAGGGCACAGGCCGTCGTCTCGCCGAGAAACGCGAGGTTCTCGCGCGTAGACTCCGCGAATTCGCATGCGCGGCGGCCAAGTGCCTCAAGGGGTTTCATTTCTCCGCCTTGAGCCCTTCAATTGCGGTCGCATACGCCTTGGAAAACGCGCGGGAGAATGCCGCAGAGTAGTTCCCGTCGTCTGTCGGCTCTGTCGCATCGCCCTTACTGACGCGGTCACCGGAGACGATCTCGAGCGAGACGACGGCATTGCGACGGCCCTCGGCACGGCAGTCGAGCGCGAGCTTGCGCACAAAAAGCGAACCTTCGCCCTTGCGCCCGACTACGGCGTCCTTGATGATGGAGCCAGGGGCGGCGGCAAAGGCATTGCGCGGGTCGAACGCAATTGACCCGTCTGGCCTAAGTACGGCAATGCGCTGGCCGCCGTATGGGGCGCAGACAGCGGCATACGCGACCTTGGCGTCGGGTTCAATGTCGATGGTCCAGTTCACCGGCGGTTTCGGCGCGGAGCCGAGGCACCCGGCAAGCACTGGGACGAACAGAAGTGCAGTCTTCTTCATGGCGGAATTATACCAAAAAACAGGCCAAATTTGGTATAATATACCCCATGAGCGAAGAGAACGAAAAACCCGCTGTTCCAGAGGAAATTGCGGCTGCTGCGGCACTTGAGGACATCAACATAGAAGAGTCGATGTCCCGCGACTACATCGACTACTCAATGAGCGTAATCGTCGGGCGCGCACTTCCGGACGCCCGCGACGGAATGAAGCCAGTCCACCGCCGCTGCCTCTTCGCGATGCACGAGCTCGGGACGACTGCGAGCGTCAAGCACGTGAAGTCGGCGCGCGTCGTCGGCGAAGTGATCGGCAAGTACCACCCGCACGGCGACTCCTCGGTCTACGACACGATCGTCCGCATGGCGCAGGACTTCTCGCTCAGGGTTCCGCTCGTCGACGGACACGGCAACTTCGGCTCGATCGACGGCGACGGCGCGGCGGCGATGCGTTACACCGAAGTCAGGATGCAGCGCGTGACGGACGAACTTCTCGACGACCTCGAGAACGAAGTCAGGATGCAGCGCGTGACGGACGAACTTCTCGACGACCTCGAGAAGGACACCGTCGACATGATGCCGAACTTCGACGAGACGCTCGAGGAGCCGTCGGTCCTTCCCGCGAAACTCCCGAACCTCCTCCTCAACGGCTCGAGCGGCATCGCCGTCGGCATGGCGACGAACATACCGCCGCACAACCTGAACGAGCTCTGCGACGGAATCGACTACTACGTCAGGAACCGCGAGACGTGCACGGTCGACGACCTCATGCAGTTCGTCAAGGGGCCGGACTTCCCGACGGGCGCGCAGATCTGCGGCTACAACGGAATCGCCGCGATGTACAAGCTCGGCCGCGGCCAGCTCTGCGTCCGCGGCAAGGCAGAAGTAGAGGTCCAGAAGAACGGCCGCGAGCGCATCATCATCACCGAGATTCCCTACGCCGTCAACAAGGCCGAGATGATCAAGCACATGGCCGACCTCGTGAAGGACAAGGTGATCCAGGGCATAAGCGACATACGCGACGAGTCGAAGAAGGACATAAGGATCGTCGTAGAGGTGAAGCGCGACGCGATGGGCGAAGTCGTCCTCAACCACCTCTACAAGCACACGCAGCTCCAGACCACCTTCGGCGCGATCATGCTCGCAATCGACGGCGGCCGCCCGAAGATCCTGAATCTCAAGGACTACTGCCGCTGCTATACCGACCACCGCTTCGAGGTCATCACCCGCCGCACGCGCTTCGAGCTCAGGAAGGCGCAGGCGAGGAAGCACATCATCGACGGCCTCCTTCTCGCGATCGACAACCTCGACGAGGTGGTGAGCATCATCCGCTCGTCGAAGACGCGAGACGAGGCGAAGTCTCGGCTCCTTGAGCGTTTCGGCTTTACCGACCTCCAGGTCAACGCGATTCTCGAGATGCGCCTCTACCAGCTCGTCGGCCTCGAGCGCGACAAGCTCTCCGACGAGCTCGCGAAGCTGCTCTCCGCGATCGCCGAGTACGAGGCGATTCTCGCGGACCCCGAGAAGGTCTACGCGATCATCTGCCAAGACCTCGCGGAGCTCAAGGCGAAGTACGGCTCGAAGGCGGACGCGCAGCGCCGCACCGAGATCGTCGCGGACGAGAACGAGGTCTCGATGAAGGACCTCATACCCGACGCGCCGTGCGTCATCACGCTTTCGAACCGCGGCTACGTCAAGCGCGTGCCGCTCACCGAGTACCGCGAGCAGAAGCGCGGCGGACACGGCGTCAAGGGTGCGCAAGTGAAGGAAGAGGACTTCATCCGACTCGTCTTCGTCGCGCAGACGCACGACTCGCTCATGTTCTTCACGAACACCGGACGTCTCTTCCTCAAGGACGCGTACCAGATTCCCGAGGCGCCGAGGACGAGCTTCGGGCGTCCGCTCATCAACTTGCTCAACCTCCAGGAAGGCGAGCAGGTGCTGGAGCTTCTGCCGATACGCTCGTTCGAAGGCGACATCGACGTCTTCTTCGCGACAAAGCTCGGCACCGTCAAGAAGACGCTGCTCGGCGACTACCAGAACGTCAACAAGAGCGGCATACGCGCCGTCAACATCGAGGAAGGCGACGAGCTTGTCGACGTGCGGCTCGTGAAGCCGGGCGAAGACGTCATAATGCTCACGAAGAACGGGCGCGCGATGCGCTTCGCCGCGTCCGACGTGAGGCGCATGGG
>CADCGZ010000006.1 GCA_902801025.1 uncultured bacterium
CTGGTGGCCCGTGTCGCTCATGTACGACTACGGAATCAAGCGTATCAAGGGTGGAGAGGTTCAGATTGACGGAATCCTCTGGTACCAAGGCGAGTCGAATGCGACGACATGCGTTGCGCCCGACACGCCGACTGACCGCGACTACCAGCTCGAAACGCTGCGCGCCCTCGTCTCGGAGCTGCGCGGCGACAAGAAGATTCCTTTCATCATGATGGGACTTCCGAAGATGAACCGTCCGTGGGAGCAGTACCGCGCCGTACAGAAGCAAGTTTGCGACGAGACCGGCGCAATCTTTGTCGACACCTTCGCGGCGGGCCTGGGCGAGATGAACGACGTCCATCCGCGCGACAAGACCGTGTTCGCCGACCTTGCCGCAAAAGCGACGGTAGCGGGGAAGTAGTCGTCTTGACTTCGGCTGCAATTTATAGGATAATGTCACCATGAAAAAGATAATAGCCCTGTCGTTGTCGTTTATAGCCGCATCTGCGGCTTACTCGGAAATCAAAATTATCGAGCCCACAGCTGGCGCGGTCGTTCCACTGCTTACCGACGCGCAGAAGGCGTATGTGTCGATGGACAGGCAGACACGCCGAGAGAAATTCGCAGATGCCAAGTACAGGAGCAAGGAGATGGGCCTTCCCGCCGAAACCGTTCCCGGCACGAAGAAGCCCCGTGAGGCGTATTGGCCGAAGACCGTCCGACTCGCATGGGAGGCGAAGGATGGCGTGGAGTACCGCGTTACGGTGCGCGACACGGCGAAGGGTACGGTCGTGATCGACGAAAAGGCGAAGTGCGGCGAGCTGTATGTCGACAACCTCGAAATTGCCGCGTCTTACGAGTGGACAGTCGAAGGCGACGGTGATTCCGGCAAGGGGACGTTCAAGACCGAAGACAGAGCGCCGCGGCTCATTCGCTATCCCGGAGTTCCGAACGTCCGGGACTTCGGCGGCTACATCGGCCTCGGCGGTCGTCGCGCGAAGCAGGGCATGATCATCCGCTCGGCAGGCCTCAACGACAACGCGCACGACACGTACTATACCATCGACGAACTCAAGGAGATGGGGAAGTTCGACGAAATCAAGGCGGCAGCGGATGCGGCGCAGAAGCGCCTCGACCAGCTGCTTGCGTGGCAGGCCGACCCCAAGACGTTGGATCGCGAAGACGCCGAGTACAAGGATTGGTGTTCCCGTCATGACGGCGAGCCGGTCACGAAGTTCCTTTCCTCTCGTGTCCACAGGGCCAAGGCGGCCGTCAAGAAGGGCGGCGAGCCCAAGGTGAAGAAGGGCAGGGAGCCCGGGAAGAACCGTGTCGACGGCGAGAACGGAGCATACATCCGCGCTCGCTTTGGCATCAAGAGCGACATAGACCTTCGTTCGGACGGCGAGTGCTACGGCATGACGGGCTCGCCGCTTGGCGACACGGTTACGTGGTTCCACTACTCGTCGAGCGCCTACGGTGGTATGCAGAGCAAGTCCGGCAAGGAGGCGTTTGCCAAGGTGTTCAAGGTGTTCTTAGACGAGAAGGACTACCCGATCGACTTCCACTGCATTGCGGGCCAGGACCGTACGGGAGCCGTCTCGTTCATTCTCGGCGCGCTTCTCGGCTATGACGAGAACATCCTGTATCTCGACTGGGAGCTCACGGGGTTCTGGAACCACAGCGCCAAGTTCAACCACAAGGAACGGTTCGACCACCTCGTCAGCGGCTTCGTAAAGAACTATCCCGCCGACACGATTCAGGAATCTGTCGTAAAGTACGTGCGCGACCTTGGATTCACTGATGACGACATCGCGAAGTTCCGCTCCATAATGCTTACGGAGCGCTGAATTGCTGGAGCTTTTTGACACACACGCGCACTTCGAGGGAGCCCGCGGCGAATCCGCCGCGGCCGTTGAGCGCGCCAAGACCGCGGGTGTGACGCGCATAATGGCCGTCGGCGGGAGCGAGCCGCTTAACGCGGGAACGGAAGGTTTTGAGTATCGCGCAATCGGCTGGGATCGCGACCAGGCGGGGAAGGAGCTCCCTGCGCTTGACTACACAGGCGTCGCCGCCGTAGGGGAGATAGGGCTCGACTACCACTATTCGCCCGAGACGCGTGACGCGCAGTGCGAACTTTTTGCGCGGCAGATCGATCTCGCGAACATGTTTGGCCTCCCCGTCGTCATCCACACACGCGACGCGGACGACGATACGCTCGGCATCCTGCGTGAGATTCCGTCGAAGGGGATAATACATTGCTTCACTGGCTCGCCGTCGTTTTGCCGCGCTCTTCTCGACCTCGGGTTCTACATTTCCATTTCCGGCATAGTGACGTTTCGCGCTGCCGAGAATGTCCGCGAATCGGCTCGAATCGTGCCGGACGGCCGACTCCTCATAGAGACGGATTCGCCATTCCTCGCGCCCGTTCCGATGCGCGGTAATCAAAACGAACCTGCGTTTCTCGTCCATACGGCGCGGTTTCTCGCCGATTTGCGCGGGATGCCGCTTGAAGATTTCGCCGCCCTGACAACCCGGAACGCACTTTCAATTCTCGGCGGAATTAGGTAAAATATCTCATAACTCATAAAGGAGGACTATAGGAATGAACAAGCTATCGTTTCTGGCTCTTGCCGCCCTTATGGCCGGCTGCTGCTGCAACACCGATGACGTGAAGCCCTTTGGCACTACGAAATTCGGGGAGAAAGCGTCTCTATACACCTTGAAGAGCCCCGACGGCCTTACGCTTGAGGTCACCGACTTTGGCGGCCGTCTCGTCCGTTGCTTGGCACCTGACCGCGAGGGGAAGATGGCCGACGTCACGCTCGGCTGGAACACCGTCGGGGAATACGAGACACTCGGCTTCTCGATGGGCACGCTCATCGGTCGCTACGGCAACCGCATCGCAGACGGCAAGTTCACGCTTGACGGCAAGGTGTGGCAGCTCCCGATCAACGAGACGAACCCCGTACCGCGTCACTGCAACCTTCATGGTGGCCCCGACGGCTGGGATGCCAAGGTCTGGAAGGCGTCGGAGTACGACGGGAAGCGCCTTGTGCTGACGCTCGTCTCGCCCGACGGCGACATGGGCTTCCCCGGCACGGTCAAGATGAAGGTCACCTACACCGTCCTTCCTCAGAACATCTGGCGCGTCGAGTACGAGGCGACGACTGACAAGCCGACTGTCATCAATCCGACGCATCATTCCTACTGGAACCTCGCGGGCGAGGCGAGCGGCAATGTCCTCGACCAGCTTCTCATGGTCAACGCCGACAAGTATACTGAGACCGACGCGGGGCTCATCCCGACGAAGGACGCGGCCGTTGACGGCACCGGCTTCGACTTCCGCAAGGCGCGCCCGATTGGTGCGAAGGCCGACTGGATGGCGGCGCAGGAGAGCTTGAAGGCGATGGACAACTGGTATGACCACAACTTCGTTCTCAACGGCAAGATCGGCGAGATGAAACTCGCCGCCGAAATGAGCGATCCCAAGTCCGGCCGAGTTCTCGAAGTCATGACGACCGAGCCCTGCATGCAGATGTATGGTGCGCAGAACATGACGACCGAGCTTCCCGCGAAGGAAAAGGGCAAGACGCTCTGCCAGTTCGCGGGCGTCGCGCTTGAGACGCAGCACTATCCCGACTCGCCCAACCATCCCGAATTTCCATCGACCGTCCTGCGCCCTGGGGAAACCTTCCGTAGCACGACGGAGTATCGCTTCAAGACCCGCTAACCTGGTGTACAAGGAGATCGTCGCATGAAGAAAATCGCATTTGCCGGAATTTGCTCTGCGGTCTTTGTCCTTTCGGTTCAGGCCATCCCCAGCGATGCTCGCCGCGAAGAGGCGGCTCGTCAGGCCGACGGACTCATCGAGAAGATGACGCCAGAGGAGCGGCTCGGACAGCTTATGATGGACTCGCCTGAGATCAAGCGTCTCGGCATCAACAAGTACCACTGGTGGAACGAGGCGCTGCACGGCATTGCGCGCTCTGGCCTTGCCACGGTGTTCCCGCAGTCCATGGGCGCGGCGGCCTCTTTCGACAAGAACCTCATGAGGAAGGTTGGCGACATCGTCTCGACCGAAGCGCGTGCAAAGTATAACCTCTTCACGGCGAAAGACGACCGTCGCATCTATCGCGGACTCACGGTGTGGAGCCCGAATGTCAATATGTTCCGCGATCCGCGCTGGGGGCGCGGCCAGGAGACCTACGGCGAGGATCCGTATCTCAGTGGCGTCATGGGCTCGGCCTACACTTGCGGGCTGCAGGGCGACGATCCGAAATACCTCAAGCTCTCGGCGTGCGCCAAGCACTTCGCTGTCCACTCGGGACCCGAGAACCTTCGCCACGGCTTCAGCGCGAACGTTTCGCCGCGTGACCTTAACGAATACTACCTTGCCGCGTTCAGGATGCTCGTCTGCCAGGCGAAGGTCGAGAGCGTGATGGGCGCGTATAGCGCGATCAACGGCGTTCCGTGCTGCATGAACAAGTGGCTTTTGACCGATCTCCTTCGCGGGGAATGGGGCTTCAAGGGACATGTCGTGAGCGACGTAGGCGCGGTTTGCGACATCTACAAGGGTCACAAGACCGTTAAGGACGCGGCCTTGGCGTCGCGGGCCACGATTGCCGCTGGCCTTGACCTCTGCTCCGAGGATACGTATTCGGCGCTAAAGGACGAGGTCGCTTCCGGTGCCTTCAAGTCCGAGTGGCTTGTCAAGCCCCTGCGTCATCTCTACACGACGCGCGCTCTCCTCGGCCAGTTCGACCCCAAGGGATCGACGCCGTGGGACAACCTCGGCGCAGAGTCCATCGCGAATGAGGAGCATCGCAAGGTCGCGCTCAAGATGGCAGAGGAATCTCTCGTGCTCGTTCACAACGACGGCTTGTTGCCTCTCGACGCCTCGAAACTCGTGTGCGTCGGCGTTGGCGGCCCTCGTGCGCAGGACGAAGTCGCGCTGCTCGGCAACTACTGCGGCTACACAGACAAACCATCGTCCGTTCTCGCCGGTGTTCTCTCCGTCGCAGGGCCGAGTCTTCGCGTCACGGCCGATCCGGAGCTCTGGGATAGCGACGTGCTCGTCCTGTGTCTCGGCATCACGGCCGACGACGAAGGCGAGGAAGGGTGCAGCGTGAACAACGCGGGTGCAGACAGGTCCCAATACGGAATTCCCGACGGACAGCTCAAGTATCTTGCGGAGCAGCGCAAGAAGCACAAGAACGCGAAGATTGTGTCAGTTGTCTTTGGCTGCAGTCCGTTCGACCTCGCGCCTGTCGTGAAGCTCTCCGACGCAGTCCTCGTCGTGTGGTATCCGGGCGAGCGCGGCGGCGAGGCGATAGCCCGTACGATCTTCGGCTTGAACAACCCGGCAGGCCGTCTCCCGATCACTTATCCGAAGTCATACGAAGACCTTCCCGACTTCAAGGACTACTCGCTCGCTGGACGCACCTACCTCTATGCGACGAAGGAGCCGCTCTATCCGTTCGGCTACGGACTTTCCTACACGACGTTCTCCTATTCCAACCCGCGTGTCGAGTCGAAGGGCGCGAAGGTCGTTTCGGTCGACGTGACGAATACCGGCAAGCTCGAGGGCGACGAGGTCGTGCAGGCATACGTGCGCGCTCCTGCTGCGGCTGGCGACCGCCGTCTCCACCACCTTGAGGGCTTCGAGCGCGTCACGCTCAAGCCCGGCGAGACGAAGACGGTGTCGATCGAACTCCCGAAGTCCGCGTTCTTCGTATATGGCGAACACGGCAAGCCCGCTGTTCCTGCGGGCGAGTCGATCGTTTTCCTTGGCGGCGGTCAGCCCGGCTTTGCTGAAACGGTTTCCGTAAAGGTCTCGCAGTGAAGTTGCGCAATCTCGCTTTTCTCGCGGCTCTCGTGTTCGCCGCCACGTCGCTTTCCCAGGCGAGCGCCGAGACGAACATAGTCAACGGCCAGATGTGGGTGTGCGAAGACGGCGTATGCCGCCTCGTTGGCGATGCGCCAGCCGATTTTCTTGCGAGCCTTGCGCCGTCTGCGTCTGTCCCCGAACAGGCGACGCGCATGCTGCTTGGCTATCGGGAAGTCGACGAGTTCCTCGCGTTCCTCTCGCCGGAAGCGACGTCTGGCGATGCAGAAGGCGGTGCGCTTGCGACGTTCACGTGGCTTTCGCTTGTCATCGTCCTTTTCGGCGGCCTCGCCATGAACCTTACGCCGTGCGTCCTGCCGATGATCCCCGTCAACTTGATCGTCATCGGCAAGTCGTCGGCGCGCGGTGCCGTCTACGGCCTCGGCATGGCGCTCGCCTACGGCGTTCTTGGTGTTCTTGCCGCGGTCGGCGGCATGGCGTTCGGGACGATCCAGTCGAACCCCTGGTTCAACGTCTTTGTCGCGCTCGTTTTCGTCGCGCTTGGAGCTTCTCTCTTCGGATTCTTCTCAATAGACTTCTCGCGCTTCCGCTCTGGAGTCGTGAAGCCCGACGCCTCGCGCGCAGGTCTCGCCGTTCCGTTCTTCCTCGGAGCGCTCTCCGCAGTCCTCGCTGGTGCCTGCGTCGCTCCGATTCTCGTCTCCGTTCTCGTCCTGACCGCGCGGCTTTACGCGGAAGGCAACGCAATCGCGCTCGCGCTTCCGTTCGTTCTCGGGCTTGGCATGGCTCTTCCGTGGCCTTTCCTTGGCGCTGGAATGAAGGTTCTCCCCAAGCCAGGCGCGTGGATGAAGCACGTGAACCGCGTTTTCGCGGTGATCGTCCTTGTCTTTGCCGCGTACTACGGCTATCTCGCGTGGAAGGGCTGGACGCGTGGCACATCTGCCGCGCCCAAGTCCGACGGAATCCCCGGCGCGGTCGAGGCGACGCCAGACACCTTCGAGGACGTCTTTGCGGAGGCGGAGGAGAAGGGCAAGCCGATTCTCGTCGACTGCTGGGCGACATGGTGCAAGAACTGCTTTGCCATGGAACGCACGACGCTTGCCGACAAGCGCATTCGCGAAGCGCTCGAGCGCTACACTGTCATTCGGCTTCAGGCCGACGACATGAAGGGCTTTAAGGAGCTCGAGCCGTTCAAGGACGTGCAGGGTCTTCCCACCTACGCCATATTCGAAATTTCAGAAACAGGAAAGGACACTGAAAAATGAACAGAACTACACTCGCCGCGCTCGCCGCGCTTTCGGCGCTTTCCCTCAATGCCGCGAACTGGCGGGGGCTTGACGACTCAAACTACTACAGTGGCCCGAAAATCTCCGAGGCCGACCTCGCCGGGAAGGTCGTCATGGTCGACCAGTGGGGCATCAATTGCCCGCCGTGCCGTGCGCTTCTGCCGTCTATGCAGAAGCTCTGGAACGCCAACAAGGCGAAGCCGTTCATGCTCATCGGGGCGCATTGTCAGGGGCGCAACCCCGGGAAGGTGAAGGAACTTGTCGATGCGAACAAGCTTACCTATCCGATCTACGACTGGGCCGGTCTTGCAGACGCCCCTTCGAGCGGCGGCGGGCTTCCGTTCATGTACGTCGTCGACCATCGCGGCAAGGTCGTCTATTCCGGGCGCAACCACGACGAGGCCGAGGCGGCGGTGCAGAAGGCGATTGCGGCAATCGGCGCGATGCCCGTCCTCTGCGGCGGAGTTTCCCTTCAGGCGTTCAAGGCGATGGAGAAGCAGCTTGTCCTCGGAAAGTCGGTAAAGTCGCAGGTCAAGGCGCTTCATGCAGCCGTGAAGAAGGGCGAGGCGAAGAGCGCGACGGCCGTCCAGCAGAAGCAGGCAGAGGAGGCGAAGGCGATCCTCGCGGCGATAGAGGAGGCCAAAGTCGACGTCAAGAACGAGATCGAGTCGAAGCGCGAGTCCGACCCCGAGGAGGCCTACAAGCTTGCAAAGGCGTATGTCGCTTCGTTCCCCGTAGAGGGTGTTGACCTCAAGTCGCAGCTACCCGACATGGCGGCAAAGGCCAAGGAGCACAAGTCGGCCAAGTGAGTTGGCCTATCTTCTTTACATGAAAGAGACATTTGCAAAAAGGAGTGTCGCGCTTTTCGCCGCGGCATTTGTCGCTGTTGTTGTGCTGAATGGAGCGGCTATGGGAATTTACGACTTTGAAAAGGCGTGGAAAGACGTCGAGGCGGCGCAGCGGAAGAACCTGCCGCGCACCGTCACGAACAAGGTCGAGGAGATCGAGCGCGAGGCGACGAAGGCCGCGCGCTGGCCGGACGCCGCGCGCGCGTTCCTCGTCCGCGAAGACGCGATGAAGCAGTTCACCGACGGCGAGTCGCGTCCCGACGAATGGCTCCCCGCGTTCGCGGCGTCCGTCGACGCGAAGCCCGCTCCGCTCCAGGCTGTGCTGCAGCTCCACCTCGCCCACACATACCAGGAGAACTCGCGTCGGTGGCGCTGGGGCGGCGCGGCTCCCACGAAGCTCGATGACGAAGCCGCGAAGGACAAGATGCCGCCGTGGTCGCCAGAGAAGATCACCGCTACGCTCGAATCGCAGTTCGAGAAGGTGTTCGCACATTCTGACGAACTCAAGAAGATGAAGCTCGACGACTGGTCGGCTCTCTTCAACCGCGGCACATGGCCCGCGCAGTATTGTCCGACGCTCTTCGACTTCGCCGTGCGCGACGCAATCCAGTTCTTCGGCGGGACGATCCCCGACAAGACGCTCGAAAAAGGCCTCGCTCTCTATGATGCGCTCATCGAGTTCCATCGCGCGGACGAAAACATCGACGCGCGGGCGATGGCGGAGATCCATCGCGCGGAGTATATCTGCACTTTCGATGAAAAGCCGAAGAAGGAGCGAGACGGGGCGTTTGCCGCTTTTCTTGACGGATTTCTCAAAGAGTACGAGGGCAAGACGGAAGCCACCGCATACGCGGCATCGGTCAAGGCCAGCATTCTGCGCAATAAAAACGATCTTGTCGCGGCGCATGATCTCGCCGCCGCGTATGCCGCGAAGTGGCCAGATTCCCCTGGCGGGAAGATGTGCGCCAACATCGTCGCCGACATTGAGGCGAAAAACCTCGATGTCGAAGTCGAGCGCAACTGGTGCGCGCCGTGGCCCGCGATCGAGGTGAAGGCGAAGAATCTGGACGAGGTTCATTTTCGCCTCGTGAGCGTGAGTTTCGACGATCTCGTCAAGGACTGCTCGATGGGCGAGGAGGCGTACAACATCAATGCGCGATCTGCGATCAAGGACAACTACCTGAAGCGCGCGCCGGCAAAGGAGTGGACGCAGAGACTCGATTTAAAGCCCGGCTATGCCGAGCAGAAGTTTTCCTGCCCTGTTCCGCAGGGCTTGCCCTGCGGACACTATGTCCTCTACGCTGCCGCGAACGACAAGTTCGGCGCGGACAAGCAGCCGATCTTCGCGCAGTACATCACCGTCACGACCCTGGCGCTTGCGATGAAGACTGGAAACGGCAATTTCGGCGGAACGGTCTATCTCGCGGAATCTGGCAAGCAGCCGGTCGAAGGCGCGAAGGTGGAGCTTTGGGGATATCCGCAGAAGGGCGGACGCTTCCAAGCGCTGCGCGAAACGTATGTAACGGACAAAAACGGCGAGTTCAAGGCCGAGGTCGACAGAAAGGCCGGCTCCAATGCGCTGAGCCGACATGTGCGCGTTGTCTACGACGGCGCGGAGGTCCTCTCTCTCGGCAACGAGGGGTCGGGCTACATCTACGAGGACGACAAGACCGTCGAGTTCATCGACCTTTTCACGGACCGTTCGCTCTATCGTCCGGGACAGGAGATAAAGGTCAAGGGAATTGCCTACCATGCCGATCCGTTCACGCGCGACTTCCGCACGCAGCGGGAGGTGACCGTGCGGCTGCTGCTGAACGATCCGAACGGAAAGGAAGTCGCCTCGGTAAACATCGAGGAGTACAAGCGTCCCAAGTTTACGGCGTCGTTCGAGGGTGCGCCCGAGAAGGCAGAGCTCGGCAAGCCCGTGACGGTGACCGGCAAGGCGCTCACGTATTCGGGCCTTCCCGTCCAGCACGCGAGGGTGGAGTGGCACGTCGAGCGCGAGACGCGCTATCCCGGCTGGTGGCGCTGGTTCTGCGTGGACAATGGCGACGACGGAGAGAACTTCGTCGGAGATGGCGAGACGGAAACGGACGAGAACGGTGTCTTCAAGGTGACGTTCACGCCTGTCGCCTCGCCGACAGCCGACCTCTCGGGCGATCCGTCGTTCGAGTTCACCGTGATGGCACATGTCACGGACGATACGGGCGAGGAGCGAAGTGCGACGGAGTCGTTCGAGATCGGGACCGTCCAGTGGCGCGCGAGCGTCTGGGCTGAGGGTTCGTGGCATACGCCGGAGAAGGGCGTGCCGGTACGGGTGACGGTAAATTCTCTCGCCGGCGCTAAGTTGCCGGTCAAGGGAACGCTCAAGGCGTTTCGCCTCGTCGCGCCGGAGCGTCCGGCGAGGAAGCCGGCGGGAAGCGGACGATATGGATACGGCGGGGACGAGAAGGGGCCGTGGGATTGGAAGACATGGGAAGTCGGCGAAGAGGTTGCGTCGCGCGAAATCACCCACGCCGCCGCAGAGAAATGGCAGGGAGAAATGCCTCTTCCCGTCGGTGCGTACCGACTTGTGTTCGAGACGAAGGATCCAAACGGCAAGACGGTGAAGGACATTCACCTTGTCTGCGTGTTCGATCCGAAGGCCGACCATCTTGCGCTTGCGGTGCCGACATTCTTCTGCGCCGAGAAGACGACGGTCAAGGTCGGCGAAACGCTGCGCGCCCACTGGGGAACCGGTTACGAAACAGGCGTTGTCCGCGTCCGCATAACGAACAACCGCAAGGTTATCCTCGATGAATTGCGCGAATCGACTTCGTGGTTCCATGAACTTCCCATCAAGGACGAGCATCGCGGCGAGATGAGGATCGAGACGACGTTCGTTCGCGAGAACCGGCTCTACAAGGACGGTGCGACGTTCAACATTCCGTGGGACAACAAATACCTCGACATCAAGGTGGAACATCTCACGAGCAAATTGAACCCCGGCAAGGAGGAGACGTGGAAGTTCAAGGTGTCCGGTCCTTCGGAAGTCCTTGCCTTCATGTACGACCGCTCGCTTGATGCATACAAGTGGCACAACGTCTCGACCGGCTTCTCCGACCACTTCACGCCGTACGAGCGGTATCTGATGAGTCCAATCTTGCAGAACACGACGAAGAATTTGTACCGCCTCGACGGACGCTTCCCGATCACCCGTCTACCGGCTGATTTCTCCTGGCCGTCGTGGAAGATCGTCCCTTCGCGATACGGAATAAACATGGTTGAGCGGAAGCTGGCTCTTCGCGGCGGGTTCGATGGTGCGGTTGCGGCGTGTGAGCCGATGGCTGGCGCGGTGGAATGTGAGGAAGCGTGCGAAGACGTTGGCATGCTTGCCGATGTGGTGTGCGGCTGGAGCAGCAAGGAGTCCGCTTCACAGTCGGCAGTTTTGACAGAAGATCGTTCTTCAGCGGCAGATGTGCCGCGCAAGAACCTGAAGGAGACGGCGTTTTTCTTCCCCGACTTGGAGACGGACGCCGAGGGGAATGTCTCGCTGACATTTACAGTCCCCGACGCGCTCACGGGCTGGAAACTTTTGATGGTCGTGCACGACAACGAACTGAGAAGCGGAGTTCTGCGCAACGAAGAAATTGTTACGATGAAGCCGCTTATGTGCGAGCCGAATCCGCCGCGCTTCGCCCGGGAAGGCGACGATTTCCTCTTCCCCGTCAAGGTGACGAACACGGAAGAGTGGGAAGTCGGCGGCGAAGTGCTCTTGCATGTTGGAAGATTGGATTCAGATGAGCTAGACAATCCGGAGTTCAAGAGCTTCAGTCTTGCCCCTCATGAATCGAAGACCATCGAGTTCCGCGTTTCGATACCAGATGGGAGCCCCTATCTCTGGTACATCGCCAAGGCCACGGCGATGTCGAGTCCGGTGGTTCAGACGGCTGTATGCGGAACGCCTTCTGGTTCCCCTGTTAGCAAGACAATAGTCCCCTTTAAAAAGTATACGGACGGCGAGGAAGGCGTGCTGCCAGTCCTTTCGCGGCGCATTCTCGTGCGCGAGGCGGTGCAGCTCAACGTGCGCGGGAACGCGACGAAGTCGTTCAAGTTCGAGAACCTCATTGCGAGCAAGGGTTCCGATACGATACGTCATCAAAACCTCACCGTGCGCGCCGTGTCGCGTCCGGCGTGGTACGCGGTGCTGTCGCTTCCGTACCTGATGGAGTTCCCGCACGAGTGCTGCGAGCAGACGTTCAGCACGAGACCGCCGCGCGTGCGCGCTTAGGCGATCTCTTCGGAGAGGATCGGCTCAAGAACGAGCAGGCGCGCTGCATCGAGAAGCTGCGCCTTTCGCGCAACGGCGACGGACGCTGGCCGTGGTTCCCGGGCGGACCTTCCTCGGACTACATCACGCTTTACATCCTCACCGGCTTTGCGCGGCTCAACCATCTGGCGGATCTTGCGTATCCCGACTTCTTTGCATCTGCAACAGAGTCTCTCGACCGCAGGGTGTCGAAGGACGTCAAGGAGCGTCTGCTCATGGAGAAGCGCGACAAGATTCCGTTCCGCGTGAACGGATTCGACATCCGCTGGATGTACATGCATTCCTTCGCGGGCGTCGCGCCCTCGAAGGACAAGGAGCCGGAGAAGCAGTTTGTCGCGCACCTTAAGAAGGAGTGGCCCGACCTCGGACTCGAGTCGCAGGCGCTTGCGGCGATTGCGATGAAGAGGCGCGGAGAGGCGGCGCTCGCGAAGGAGATCATGGCCTCGATCAAGGAGCGCGGAGTCCTCTCCGAAGAGCTCGGGATGTGCTGGAAGGTTCCGTACTTCTTCTCGTCGAGCGTGTTTTCCGCGCCGGTGTCGACGCAGGCGCTCATCGTCGAGGCGTTCCGCGAGGTGACCCAAGACGAAGAGAGCGCGGAGGCGTGCAACGTGTGGCTGTTGAAGCAGAAGCAGACGCAGGACTGGACGACGACAGCCGCGACGGCGGACGCGATATACGCGCTTATGCTCGGCGGCGGCGCGGATCTTCTTGCCGGCGACAAGCTTGCGGAGGTGACGCTCGGCGGGGTGAAGGTTCCGACCGACAACGCCGAAAAGGGCACGGGAATGTACTCGCACCGCTACGCCGCGGACGAAATCAAGCCTGAAATGGGCGAGATCACCTTTACGGGCGCGGGCGAGAAGGGCGTTGCGTGGGGCGGAGTGCACTGGTCTTACTTCGAGGACGTCCTCAAGGTGCGAGCCCACGAGCCGAAGGAGCTCAGCGTCGAGAAGAAGTACTACAAGAAGACGAAGGGCGCGAAAGGCACGCGGCTTGCCGCGATCGGCGAGGCGCTCGAGCCGGGAGACGAGCTTGTGGCGCGCATTGAGATCAAGAGCGACCGCAGCTACGAGTTCGTGCACCTCTCCGACGGACGCCCCGCGTGCGCCGAGCCGGAGGATGTCCTTTCGTCGTACCGCTGGCGCGATGGCGTGGGGTACTACCAGTCGACCAAGGACACGGCGACGCACTACTACATCGACCGCCTCAACAAGGGCGTGTTCGTCCTTGAGACCTCGTACCGCGTGCAGCAGAAGGGCGTGTTCTCCGGCGGCATCGCCACGATACAGTGCATGTACGCCCCCGAGTTCACCGCGCACTCCTCCGCCGAGTCCATCCGTGTTGGTGCGAAGTAGCATATTGGCTGAAAATAAATGGCTATATTGAAATTCTTTTCCTAAGACAAGTGAAACGGCCTTTCTTTTTTGTGTAGAAACTCCGATGGCTGGCAAAAGGCCTTCGCTAACGCTCCGGCTAGTGCTACGCATCATACAGCCGCGCTCAAGGCTCTCATCATTGTTCATTTGAGGGGCTGCCTTCGGCAGAGGAGGTCTGGAGGACACGTCCTCCAGCTCAAAAATGACATACATCCTTCAGCGAGACGCGAATGATGGGTGCGAAGCAAATATCATTCTGCGGAGCGGTAGCGAGAGCCCTGCTGCTCGGAGTTGTTTCATGGGCCTTCGACCACCGCAAACCACCGCGAGCCAACCGCAAAAATGGTATAATATTCAAACTATGTCCGAAATCAGAGTTCGTTTCGCGCCGTCGCCGACCGGCAAGGTGCACATCGGCAACATCCGTGCCGCCATCTACAACTGGCTTTTCGCCCGCCACACCGGCGGCAAGTTCCTCCTTCGCGTAGAGGACACCGACCTCGAGCGCTCCACGCCTGAGGCGATTGCCGTCCTCTTCGACTGCATGAAGTGGCTTGGCCTCGACTGGGACGAGGAGGTGTTCTACCAGACGAAGAACGTGAAGCGCCATCTCGAAGTCGTAGACCAGCTTCTTGCGAGCGGCCATGCCTACAAGGTCGAGAAGACTTCGCGCGACGGCAAGACAGGCGTCGTCACGATGTTCCGGATGCCCAAGGAGGGCGTAATCGAGTTTGACGACATCGTGAAGGGCCACATGGCGAAGAAGGCCGAGGACATTCAGGACTTCGCAATCGTCCGCTCTGACGGCTCGCCCATCTTCCACATCGCGAATGTTGTCGACGACATCGACCAGCGCGTCACGCATATCATTCGCGGCGACGACCATGTCGAGAATACTTTCAAGCACATCTGCATTTTCCGCGCGCTCGGCGCGGAGGTCCCGAAGTACGGACACCTCTCGATGATCGTCAACCAGCAGGGCAAGCCATATTCTAAGCGCGACGGTGCGGCGTTTGTCGGCGAGTATCGCGAGCAGGGTTATCTCCCAGAGGCGCTTTTCAACTACCTCCTTCTCCTCGGGTGGAACCCTGGCGACGACCGTGAGGTGCTGACGCGCGAGGAGATGGTGAAGCTTTTCGAGCTCGAGAAGGTGCATGTCACCGCCGCGATGTTCGACCCGAAGAAGCTCGCGTGGATGAATGGCGAGTACATCAAGAAGATACCGGCGAATGAGTTTAGAGACATGATGGTTCGTTCGGCGACGGCCGAAGGCTCCTCCTCGCGGAACCTCGGCGAATACGCCGTATCCGCTCGCTCGGACCTTCGCTCCGCCACCGACGACGGCTCCACCTCGCAGACCCTCGGCAAATACGCCGTCTCCCTTCGCCCAGACCTTCGTTCCGCCGACGACCAGATGGCCTGGTGGGATTATCTCGCGAGTCAGGTGCAGGTGAGGACGAAGTTTTTGAAAGATATTCCGCATGCAATTAGGTGCTTTGTCTCTGACGATTTTCCGTTTGACGAAAAGGCGGTTGAAAAGCGCCTTAAAAAGCCGGGCGTGAAGGAGCTTCTGCTCGACCTCGTGGAGCGCTTCTCCAAGGTCGAGGACTGGACCGCCCCCGCGCTTGAGGCCGTCGTCAAGGAGCTTTCGCAGGGCAATGGCATGGGCCCGTGGGTGCATCCCGTCCGCGTCGCGGTCTCCGGCCGTGGCGAGGGCATCGGGCTTTTCGAGATGCTCCAGCTTCTCGGCCGCGAAAAGACATTGTCTCGTCTACGTCATGCGGCTGAAACATTGGCATCCGAACAAAACAACTGATAGAATAGGCGGAAATGTTTTAAACCGTGTAGAACATGTAGATCGTGTAGAACTTCTAGGCATAGGTGAATGAAAAAGGCAGAGAAAGAGTCGCGTGTTGTTCTTGTCGGCACCTACCGCCCTGCGAATGAGGCGTGGATTCGGGATCGTCGCCTATACAACTTGCCGTTGCCGAAGATCTTAAGCCGCAAAGAACGCAAAGGGCGCAAAGTTGGAGATGCGAGGCTTCCTTGTGCTGCCACAGCTGACGGGCATCTTGCGTTTCATGAGAAGATTTCGGGTGTTGTGCTTTTTGCGGAAGGTCATCCGAACTTTGCGTTCAAGGCGAAGTTCAAGGATGTCGTCGACGGTGCTTGGTTGAAGAAAAATGGGTATTCGCTTTCCGCAAAGCCACACGGCGAGAAGTACGCGCTTTACGAGCTGTGTGAGGAATCGACGCCCGCGAAGTTGCTGGGTGTCAAGTCTGCCGAGGTTTTTGTCAGCTCTTCGCGCTGTCCGTGTGTGAAGATCGACGAAGCATTCTATTCAAAGCCCTATCCAGTCACTGGCGGCAAGTCGATGCCCTATGTTTTCGACTGTCTCAAACCCTACTTTAAGAAATGGAAGTCTGCGACCACCTTCAATCCGGTGCAGGGGGATTTCTTTCAAGAGAATTTTGGTTTTGATTACGGGTTACAGGTCGCACGTGGGATTGTTGCTGAGGCGAGAAGGGATGGTGAGCTGACGTGCGTTGAGATTTGTGCAGGAGCTGGAGGTCAGGCGCTCGGGTTGGACCGAGCCGGGTTTAAGCATGTGGCGCTTGTTGAGTTTGAGGGCGAGTATTGTAAAGTCTTGCGGGAGAATAGGCCTGAATGGAATGTCATCTGCGGCGATGTCCACGATTTTGACGGTACTCCATATCAAGGCGTCGATTTGTTTGCTGGCGGTGTACCGTGTCCGCCATTTTCGGTCGCGTCAAAGCAGCTTGGCGAAGACGATGAAAGGGATTTGTTTCCGCAGGCGATTAGGTTGATTTCAGAGATTCGTCCACGTGCGGTTATGCTTGAGAATGTGCGTGGGTTTCTCGATCCGAAGTTTGACGCATATCGCAATTCCATCTTGGAGTCGATTCGGCGGCTTGGCTATCGCGCTGATATCAAGCTCTTGCAGGCGAGCGACTTTGGCGTGCCGCAGATTCGTCCGAGGGTCGTGATTGTCGGCATACGGAATGACGAAGATGGTGAATTCCACTATCCGGTTGCTAGCCGTCGCGCGGCACCCTCGGTTGGCGTAGCATTGCGGGATCTCATGGGCGCAAAAGGATGGAAGGGACTTGATGCCTGGGTTGAAAAGGCTGACACGATAGCGCCTACGATCGTCGGCGGGAGCAAAAAGCACGGCGGTCCAGACCTTGGTCCAACACGGGCTCGTCGCGCATGGCTGGAGCTTGGGGTTGACGGACTTGGCATTGCAAATGAACCGCCAGCGAAAGATTTTATTGGCAATCCCAAGCTCACCAAAGAAATGATTGCGCGTATACAGGGATTCCCTTCAAGTTGGAGCTTTGGCAATCGCAAGACAGCCGCTTGCCGCATGATTGGAAACGCATTCCCCCCGCCAGTTGCAAAAGCGGTCGGGCAACAGATAAGGAGATGCTTAAACCATGAAGAGTAAAATTATTTTTGCAGAAGCGCGCAAGCAGTTTCACAGGTCGCTTGTGAAACGCGGCGTGCTAGTTGTTGACAAGTCAGGTGTTGCGTCAAACAGTGACAAGGACAACCGACCATCCTGCGCAATTGGAGGATTGATAGCCAAGAGATTATGCGCAGGGGAGGGTGCAAAACTCCCGGCTCAGACGGCGGGAAGCATATTCGAGGAACTTGTTTGCGAATTCTTGAATGCAACGTTTCCGAAACTGCAGAACTTGCGTCCTGGGAAATGGAATGTCTTTAACCTTGGTAACAATAATGCGGTAAAGACTTCCAGCTTTGTCCAGTACGAGCATCTGGCCCACCTCGCCAAGGTAATACGGTCTGACAGCCAGCTTGCGACAATGCTTGGCAATGACTATGTTATTGCGCCTGATATAGTCGTGTCGCGTACGCCTTGCGATGACAATGAGATAAACGACATCGCGCGGTTTGTCGACGACAATGTCGCACTGCGATCAGACCTTCGGCTAAAGAACAATCCGCTTGAAATCATGCACGCTTCCGTTTCGGTGAAATGGACAATGCGAAGCGATCGCTCGCAAAATAGTCGCACCGAAGCTTTGAATCTCATTCGCAACAGAAAGGGACGCACTCCGCACATTGTCGTGGTAACCGGCGAACCGCTGCCGTCCAGACTTGCATCGCTTGCGCTTGGGACAGGAGACCTTGACTGTATCTACCATTTTGCTCTTCAAGAACTGATTCAATCCGTCCACGAATATGGGAAAGATGGACGGGAGGATCTTATCGAGCAATTGGATACGATGGTGGAGGGCAAACGACTGAAGGACATATCAGACTTGCCGCTTGACTTGGCCTGTTGATATTGACGCGAATTCAGCTGTTCAGTTCGATGTGCGGGAAGAGTGTGTGTACTAGATGTTGTGTGGACAACGCAAATGAAAAGCCCATTTAACAAAATCATCGGGCCGGAGGGCGAGTGGATCGACGATGATGGCGCGGAGAAGCCGGATTGCTCGGCGGAGGATGTCGCTGCAGAGTGGCACCCAACTCGTGACGAGTTTATGATCCGCTGTCTCAACGCGGCCGTCAATTTGCGCGGGGTAATGACATTTTCCGAGTTCTGCGAAATCTACAACGAGTATGCAGAAGATCACGAATCTCCCGTGTCAGATACGCTTGATGAGAACGAACTCGGTAGATTCATGAGTCGGGTAGCCGACAGCAAAGAGGGCGACGGCACGCCTCTTGACAGATTGCTTGAGGAGTTCGGCATAAACTTTGCTTGCTGGAGCGACAATAATGACGGCGCTAGTCTTGTCGTAAAACGAACGTTGATCGATGTGGAAGATGATATCCGCAAAAGTAAAATACCGCCGACCGACAAGGAGATTTTTGCACTGATTGACAAGCGTGTAGCCGTTGCCCGCGAGGCGTTTGCGAAAGTGGACTTCCCGCACTTTGACGAGGATACGTTTCTGTCGTTTGAGTTTATGGACGATGAAGATGATGACTACGACGTCGAAGATGGCGAGCTGGTCAAGTTGGAGGAGCTGCCGCCAGCAAAATACACGGGGCCGGTCGATTTCAAGTTCGTCAAGGATCCTGTGAAACGCGAGAAGGCAATCTACGATTACGATGGCGTAAGGGCCGTAACTCGCGAATTCGTTCGTCACGTGGTGATGCATGAACTGACGCAGGAAGAGCGGCGTGACGCAGCGAAGCGACTCGACATCACGATTGACCCTAAGACGGGATTCATCCCCGATGCAAATCTTGACATGGTGGCTGGGGACTTTGCTGCAATGATGGACGACCAGCATGGAGAACCGGCGATCAGGCGTGTCTTGAGTCGCGTGGATAAACTGGACGACTACGACCGAGCAGCGGCTGCCTATTACGAAAACTATCGTTATACGTGGCTTGAAGTTCTTGCGGTCAAGGCGGGCGTCGGTATGAAGTGTCGTGATCTTTTGACAGGCGAGGAGCTTTTTCTCATGGAGAAGAGCTTCAGTCTCGGCGATGTGAAGGGCATGACAGTGTGCGCCGGGATAGCACCAATGGGGGATGTATATCTCGCCCTTGGCGTCATCCACCCTGCGAACTTCGAAAATCCGGCGACGATACTGAAAATCGTGATGACGCATCTCGGTCTGCCGACCGAACCGCCGATCCAGCTTTCGTTTGCCGATCAGGCGCGTTTCGCAGCAGAGACGATTCGCCGCATAAACGCCAATGGGAAGTTCGCGAACATCGTCATGGGATGACGTTTCCTTTGGACTGGAGATAAAGTATAAGAGGACACGCTACGTATGTGGAAGCTCATATTCCAGATCATTCCCGTCGCGGCGTGGATTGTCGCATTTATCGTAGTCGTTCGTCCTCTTGAGCTTTCACGGCGCGGCACATTTGCCGCGTCAGCACTGTTTGCCGTCGCGCTCGGCAAGTTTGCATTCTTTGCGACCGTCGGCGGCGATGCGTTTACGCCTTACCTTCCTGCCATCGTAATATGGGGCTATGGCTGGATATACGCAGCCGCCATGATGCTTACCGCGGCGGCGTTTCCGTTTGACATCGTATGCTATTTGCTTGGGCTTGCGAAGATACGTGTTCCAGTGCGGATGACGCGCGTCGTATTTGCCGCGTTCGCCATTTGTGCCGCCGCGCTTTCCGCGTGGGGAATCTACGAGGGCGTGAGGACCCCCGACGTGAATCGCATCGAGATAGCGTATGACGATCTTCCGCAGTCTTTTGACGGCTACCGCATTGTTCATTTGAGCGATCTCCACTGCTCCACATCGGCGCGTCGTCCGCGCTTCGAACGCATCGTAGAGCGCGTCAACGCTCTCGACGCCGACTTGATCGCGATTACCGGCGACTTCGTGGACGGGCTTGTATGCGAGCGAATCGACGACATGGAACCTCTTGCCCATCTTCGTGCGCGCGACGGCGTATGGGGGTGTGTCGGCAACCACGAGCGGTATTGGGAGTGGGATGCGTGGGACGAAGCGCTTTTCAGGCGGAACATTTGGATTCTCGCGGAACACCGCCATTACGCAAAAAGCGTCATAAGAAGGGGTGACGACGCGATTGCGCTTGGCGGGCTTTATGACCCGGCATTCTTTCAATTTACTGGAATTACGTCCGTCGCGCGGGAAGCTTTTCGCGAGGCGCCGAAGGGGGCGTTTCGCATACTGCTTTACCATCGCCCTCACACGAAGGAAATTTGTTCCGAAGATGCGGACGTGAAATTGCAGCTTTCTGGCCATACGCACGGCGGAGCGATGCCGGGCGTAAAGTGGCTTGTCGCGCGCGTCAACGAGGGGCATGTCCGCGGACTCTACGAGTTTGCAAAAGGGCGCTATCTCCACGTCTCGCCGGGAACCGGCCAGTGGGCGGGCTTTCCCCTGCGACTCTTTAACCCGACCGAAATAACCGAGATTATCCTCAGGAGAATTAACCGTGTAGAACAGGTAGAACATGCAGAAAGCATACACGATCTGCATGGTTCAAGATAAACCGTTGGTTTTGATGCCATGAAAACACTGCTTGTAGGATACAAAGTCCAGGATCTCTTCGAAGCGGACAGACGCGGCGAGAGACGCCCCGCTTCGTGGCTTGAAGGCGACATCACCTGCCACACGCTCGACATCTACCACTGCCACGCGATTGAAAACTCGTCTTGCGGCGTTAAGGCGGTATGCTCGCCACACTTGCCGAAGGGCGACTGGGATCTCGTAAAGTTCAAGACTGGCCCGAAGCTGATGTCGGGCGAGCTTTCGCTCGATCTACTTCAGGAGATACACCTACTGCATCCAAAGCGTTTTGAGCTCGAATTCGATGGCCGCGAGCGCGACAGGAACGACCTTCTTTCGAAGATAAAGGACGACCCGGACCGTGTGCGTGACTTTTCCGCCGTCTGGCCCGCGAGCGTCCCGGGCGGGCAGAAGCTCATGCTTACGAGTTTTCCCGGCTGCTTCTGCCATCGCCGCGTAGACGACGGGGGGCTTTCGCTCGCAGAAGTAGTCTCCCGTGAACTCTCCGCCGCCAAACAATTCAACTTTTCAACAACTCTTCAGCCTTTCAGCCTTTCAACTTTTCAACCGTTAAACATTCTCGACATGGGCTGTGGCTGTGGTCTCGTCGGCTTTCTTGTCGCGGCGAGCCAGAAGGCGCCTGTCCGCCTCGTCATGGTCGATTCCCACACGCGGGCGGTCGAGGCCGCGAAGCTCAATGCGGAGAAGCTTGGGATTCCTGCCGAGGTGATTCTTTCCGACAATGGCACTCCCGCGCAGATGGACGGCACTTTTGACGTCTTTGTTGGTAACCCGCCATACTACAGCGACTACAGGATTGCCGACATTTTCCTCGAAACTGCACAGCGCGCGCTTAAATTTGGCGGCGTTTGCTATACGGTCTGCAAGAACGCCGACGGTCTTGAACCCGTCCAGCGCCGCTATTTCCCCGATGTGGAAATCATCCGCCGTCGCGGCTATGCCGTCCTCAAATCCGTCAAAAATTGATATAATACAAAGACCATGAACTTGGCCATTTTCCTTGCAGTGACGTTCATCTCTGGAGTCAATCCAGAGTTGCACACTTTCAACCGCGAAGGCGAATGCGGCACCGGTGCGGTCGTGCCGTGGGCGGGGAGTCTGTGGGCGATTTCGTACGCGCCACACATGCCGAACGGCTCAACGGACAAGCTTTACGAAATCAAGCCCGACATGACGCGTGTCATTCGCGCCGAGTCTATTGGCGGCACACCGGCGAACCGACTCATCCATAAGGAGTCGAACCAGCTCTTCATCGGGCCGTACGCAATTGACGCGAAGGGCAACGTCCGCGTAATGAAGCCGATCAACGACGACGGCTCGACGAATCTCTATGGTCGTCTCACCGCGTCTGCGCGCCACCTCTTCGACCCCGAGCACAAGATCTACACGATGACGATGGAGGAAGGCCTATACGAAATCGACGTCGATACGCTTAAAGTCACCGAGATATTCCGCGATGGCAACATCCAGGGCTATGGCAGTCTCGCCGGCGATCTTCTCCCCGGCTATCATGGCAAGGGCGGCTATTCTGGCCAGGGGCGTCTCGTCTATGCCAACAACGGTGAGTTTTCGCCTGCTGCGATGAAAGATCCGACTATTACGAGCGGCGTCCTCGCAGAGTGGAACGGCAAGCCCGGCAAGGAGAACTGGAAGATCGTCCTCAGGAACCAGTTTACCGACATTACCTCGAAGGGCGGCATCTACGGCGCGTCGAATCCTGAGAAGAACCCCTTGTGGGCAATCGGCTGGGACTACAAGAGCGTCATCCTCATGGTTCTCGATGGCGGGGAGTGGCACAAGTACCGTCTTCCAAAGGGCTCACACAGCTACGATGGTGCGCACGGCTGGAACACCGAGTGGCCGCGCATCCGCGAAATCGGCGAGGGCGATGACTTCCTTATGACGATGCACGGCACGTTCTGGCACTTCCCGGCGACGATGAGCGCCAAGAACTCGGCTGGCATCCGTCCGCGCTCCAACTATCTCAAGATCGTCGGAGACTTCTGCCGATGGGGCGACAAAGTGGTGCTTGGTTGCGACGATACTGCAAAGAACGAGTTCCTCAACAAGCGCAAGGCAAAGGGCGGCATCGGTGCGCCCGGACAGTCCAACAGTTCGCTTTGGTTCCTTGAACCAAGGGACTTCGACTCGTTCGGTCCGGCAATCGGTCGAGGCGCGGTATGGCAGGGCGAGGACGTCAAGGCGGGCGCAGTCTCCGACCCCTATCTTTGCGATGGCTATGACCACAAGATGCTGTTCGTCAAGATGGACGGCGACGGCGCAATCGAATTTGAGGTCGATCGTCGCGGCACCGGAGAATGGGAATCCGTTGAAAAGGCGCCGATTCCGAGCTGGGTGTCGGTAAACGGCGAGAACTGCAAGCCAATGAAGCTGGGTTCCGAGAGCAGGATTGCTTGGGTTCGCCTTCGCGCGAAAACCGACCTCAAGAACGTGACGGCTGAATTCCAGTATTGGAACGATGACAAGCGCCCGGCCGTTCCACGTCGCGGTGTCGCGCCCGGCGGGATGTTCGCGGGCTTCGTGAACGCCGATGCGCTGGACCCAGACAATTCGCAGCCCCCCGCCGCTTCGAAGGGCATTGTCAGAAGCGGCAAAGGCGACGAGAAGCTCCCGCTTGAAATGGTGCAGGACGACCAGCTCTACGTGTTGCTTCCTGGCGAGGGCGGCAAACTGGAGCTAAAGAAGTCCGACGACGAAAAGAAGCTCGCGCAGGTCAAGAAGGAGTTTGCGATTGACACTGAGCAGGATCTTGGAGACAGCTACGACAAGGCGTCAGCCGTTATTACGGACGACGAAGGCCGCCGTTGGCGCTTCCCATACACGACGGACGCGCATGCGCGCACGGGCCGCCTCTGCCGCGAGTGCTGCACCGAGCGCGATCTCCTCAACATAGGCGGCACGTTCTACGAGCTTCCTGCCGAGAATGCCGGCGGCTATGCCAAGGCCCGCGCGATTGCAACGCACAGGAGCCAGGTCTACGACTACTGCACGTGGCGCGGGCTTTTCGTCATCTCCGGTGTCGATCCTGCCGCTGCGGAAGCGGGCGAGCACTTCGTCAAGTCCGACGACGGCAAGGCCGCGCTCTGGGTGGGCGTCGCGGACGACCTTTGGAAGATCGGCAAGCCGGTCGGCTTCGGCGGTCCATGGCTTGAGACGAACGTCAAGGCGGGCGTTCCGTCAGATCCGTATATCATGACTGGATTCGACAAGAAATCAGTTTTCATGGCAGCTGACAGAGAAGTCGAGATCACTCTTGAACTCGACATCACGGGCGATGGAACATGGATTCCTTTTCGTTCCTTCAAGGTGCTGGGATTTTGCCGCCATGAACTGGGGGACATCCGCGCCTACTGGGTGAGGGCAGTTGCGAATTGTGACTGCAAGGCATTTGTTCAGTTCTGGTATGAGTGACATCGGGGAGTGAATATAAGAAGTGTCGCAAGTTCATGTCATAATTGGTGAAGACGACTATCTCGTGTCGGAGGCCGCGAAGCGGATCATCGGCGATGGCGTAGGGCTCGAGACGGTCGACTCTGCCAATTCGACGAACGAGGAACTTCAGCTAAGAGACTTGCGCGAGGCCGAGGCGTCGCTCTTGACGCCGCCTTTTCTTGATCCCAAGAAAACGACATGGTGGCGCAACGTCGGCTTTTTGCCGCAAAGCGGGAAGGGCGGATCGTCCGAAGCAGTCAAGGCGGCGCTTGAGAAGTTTGCTGAGAAGCTCGCCGCCGCAGACCTTCCTGAGAACCAGCATTTTATCCTTTCTGGCCCTCGCCTACTCCAGACTTCGATATTCGCCAAGACTCTGAAGGCGTCTGTTGAGATGGTCGTCTTTTCTGCCGGCAAGCCGTGGGAGCAGGCGAAGGCAGCAGCCGTGCGCGTCATCGATCTTGCGAAGGAGATGGGACTTTCGTTCGAACGCGGCGCGGCAGAGGTCTTCGTCGCCCGCGTCGGTCCCGATTCGCGCTCGCTCGCGAGCGAGCTTGCGAAGATGCGCGACTACCTTGGCGGTGAGCGCAGCACGATAGCCGCCGCCGACATCGCCGAGGTCACTTCGCAGGGTGTCGGCGTCGAGCCGGAGATATGGGCGATAACAGACGCTCTCGGCGAGCGGAACTTCGCGAAGGTCCTCGATTCCGTCAGCCGCTTCGAGCGCGAGAACGGCTTTGCGGTGCTAGTCACGACGGTAGTGGAGAAGTTCTTCCGCCAGCTTGCGGAACTTAAGGACGCCGAGGCGAAAGGGCGCTTCCGCGAGGCGGCCGAGGGCATGAACCCGTATGCCGCGAGGAAGAACCAGGGCTTTCTCCGCAACTGGTCGCTGAACGAGCTTCGCGCGGCGCGCTTCCGCTTCCTCGAACTGCGCGAACGCGCCGTGTCGTCGCAGTCGGCCGACGCCCTCGTTGTCGCGCGTCTCGCACAGGTTTGCCGCAGGAGGGCTGCGCGGTGAGCCGCGAGATGCTAAACCTGAAAAACGCCGCAGAGCACGTTCACATGGATGCGAACGAGCTTCGGCACGTGGCGCAGCGCGGCGAGATAGAGTTTGACGAGCATGGCGGCGATTTCTGGTTCGAACATCGCGTTCTCGACGAATGGGCGCAGCGCAATTTGCTCGCGTCGTGCCGCAAGGAGCAGCTTCGCCAGCATAGCGTCATGCTCGAAGAGCAGCGCCGCTCAAACAGTTCCGACTGGCGCGTATGGCGGCTTTTCGCGCCGACGGGGATCGTGCTCGATGTCCCTGGCAAGGCGAAGGCGGGGATACTGCGCGACATGACGAGCATCGCGGACGCGACCGGTTTCGTCTACGATCCTGACGGGCTTTTCAAGGAACTCGTCGCTCGCGAGGAAACGGCGTCGACGGCCGTAGGTGAGGGCGCGGCGTTTCTCCATCCTCGCTTCCACGACCCGTATATGTTCCAGGAGACGTTCATTGCCTACGGGCGCAGCGAGCGGCCAGTATTCTTCGGTGCACCGGACGGGCAGGGCACGCGGCACTTCTTCCTCGTGTGCTCGACCGACCATGAAATGCATCTCCATATCCTCGCTCGGCTCGCAGTCATGGCACATGCAACCGAGTTTCTCCAGATACTCGACGAGGCGACGAGTCCGGAGCAGGTCATCGAAATAATCCGCGCGGCGGAGGAGGGGCTGCTTAAATGAAGAAGCTTTGGTTTTTTGACCTCGACGGCACTCTCGCCGACACCGATCGCGATATCCGCGAGGCGTGGAAGGCGACGCTTGCCGACCTCGGTCTTGAGTGCCCCGGCTTCGACGCTGGCTTTGTCGCAGGCCCGCCGATTGAGGACATGGCGAGAACGCTTTTCCCCAAGATCTACACCGACGCGCTCGGCGCGGCGATACGAAAGGGCTTCGGCGACCACTACGACAACGACGGCTTTCCGAACACGGTCGAGTATCCTGGGATTATCGATCGCGTGCACGAACTAAAGGCGTCCGGCGCGACAGTCGTCGTCGCGACAAACAAGCGCTATGTCGGAGCGCGGCTAATCGCGGAGAAATTTGGGTGGGAACGCATCTTTGACGGCATCTATGCCGGTGACATGTTCAAGGACGATCCTGCAATAGGCAAGATGACGAAGTCGGCGCTTCTTGCGTTTCTCATGAGGAAATACGGCGCGGCGCCCGATGAATGCGCGATTGTCGGCGACACGAAGAGCGACTTTGTCGCGGCGAAGGACAACGGCATCGAATCAGTCGGCGTCGCTTGGGGCTACGGCAAGCCCGAGGAGCTCGCCCTTGCGAGCCGCATCGCCGCGACCCCCGCCGAGATATGAAAAATCGCGGCGATTCGTGAGGCGGGTAGAGCCGCGACGAGCCGATGGTCGCGGGTGAGGTAGGCGGAAGGTCGCAGGCGTAAGAGTGACTTGCGTACGCAGCCAGTGATATACGCCGAGGCACGGCAGGCTGAATACGGTTATTTGGCTGATGTGCGAGAGCCGTCGCGAGCCTGGAGCCGAACGAGAGCCCCGCGAGCCATCGGGCGGCGCGGCGGTATTAATTGCGGCGCACCTTTTCCGACAGTCGGTCTGCGGCCCCGCAATTTTTGGTATAATATTGCGGACAATGTTCGAAGTGCGAAACATCGCGTTTACATACCGCAAGAAGCCAGTCTTGCGGGATGTGTCGTTTGTTGTCTCTCCCGGCGAGGTCGTGTGCATCATCGGCGCGAACGGGGCCGGCAAGACGACGCTCCTCAAGGTGCTTGCGACCCTTGCCGCGCCGGACTCCGGCGTTGTGATGGTCGACGGCCAGAACGCGCTCGCGAAGCCGCTTCGTTATCGCCGCCAGCTCGGCTATCTGCCCGAGCATGTTGCCCTCTACGAGGACATGACCGTCAAGGAATACCTCAACTACCGCGCCGCCTTGAAGGGCGAGCCGGTGAAGCGCATCCGCCGCCGCGTGGACGAGGCCTGCGAAATGTGCCGCATCTCCGATCTCCTTCGCGCCCCGATAGGCAGTCTCTCGTCCGGGCTAAAGAAGCGTGTCGCGCTTGCCGACGCTCTTCTGCTGAGGCCTCGCGTCCTCCTTCTCGACGATTTTCTCGCAGGGCTCGACAGCGACATGCGCGAAGCAGCGGGATCGGTGCTTTCGGCCGCCGCCGCGTTCTCTTCGGTCATCGTGACGGGCCACGAGCTTGACGACTTCGCGAAGTGGGCGACGATGTTCTTCGTCCTCAAGGACGGCGTGATAGCGTCTTCTGTGTCGGCGGTCGGCGTCGACAGGACCGCTCTTCGCGGGCGGCTTGCCGCAGTGCTGAAGGGGGGCGCAGCATGAGCCCGGTGCGCGTCACGTGGAGCCGCACGATCGGGCGTGCGAGAAGTCTTTTTTCTACCGGCTTTGCGATAAGCGGCTTTCTCGCGGCGTCGGCGGCGCTCTTCGCGTTCCGTCTCGACGCGGCCGAGGGCGTAAGTATTTCCGTCGCTTCCGTCTGGGCGTCTGCCGTTGCGCCGTTTCTTCCGGCGCTTGCGGCGTTTCTCGCAATGGACGTGTGGAGCGACGAGCTTCAGTCGGGGCGCATAGAGCTTCTCCTGACGGTGCCCGTCAAGGAGCGCGAATTCACCCTCGGCAAGTTTCTCGGCGTATTTACGATGCTCGTGTTCGCTACGTTCCTCTCGTTTGCGACAACGGTCGTCGCGCTCCGCGTCTATGCGCCGTCCGCGCTTGCGGGCGTGGGGGTTCTCGGCTTCTGCCCGGCGTTCTTCGCGCTCATGCTCCAGGGGATGCTCTGGTGCGCGGTGTCCGTGGCGATGAGTTCGGTCTTTCGCCATGCCGCCGCCGCCGCGTTCGCGTCGCTCATCCTTCTTGTCGGAATCCCGCGCGGCGGATGGGCCGCGCTCCTCGCCTGGGCTCCGCTTGGCAGGCCCGCGTTCGGCGAGATGATTCTCGACGCTCATGTCGTCGACATGTCTTCGGGGCTCTTCTCGTCGGGAACGGTCCTTTCGTACCTCTTTCTTTCGTCGTTCTTCCTCTTTGCCGCCTCCAAGAACATCGCGACGAGCCGCTTCGTCGGCTGCGGCGGGCGCACCCTGCGCCTTTCGTCCGCGTTTGCCATCGCCCTCGCGGGATGCTTTTCCCTGCTTGCCGTCGAACTTGTCCACCGCCTCGACACGAAGATAGACCTTCCGGTCGGGAACGTCGAGACTGAGTTTTCCGCGAGGACGCGCGGCGTTCTTGCCGACGCGCACGGCGAAATGACCGTCACTTGCTTCCTTCCTCGCAAGGATTCCCGCTTCCGGCCGGTGGGGCATTTCCTCCGCAAGCTGCAGCGTGAATCCGCATCGCTCGGCGGCATCAAGATAGACCTTCGCTTCGTCGATCCACTTTGGGATCTTGGTCCTGCCGAGCGTCTCGTCCGGCTTGGCGCGACCGAGGGAAGCCTCGTCTTCGAGAAGGGGCGTCGCAACGTCGTGCTGCCGCTTGACGAGGGATACGGCGAGAGAATATGCGCATCGACCATACAGAGTCTAACGATGCCGCCGCAAAGGCGCAACGTCTATTGGACGGTCGGCCATGGAGAGGCGGCGAGAGACGACTACGGCGCCTTCGGGATGAGCGACATCGCCCGCGAACTTGCTCGCGAGGGATACAGGAACGTCGCCATTGACCTCGCGGGCGACGCGCAGATACCCTCCGACTGCGCGCTTATAGTCGTCGCTGGGGCGAAAGAGGATTTCTCCCGCGCCGAGTCGGGTCGCGTCGATTCGTATCTCCGCGCCGGGGGGCGGCTTCTCGTCCTTCTCGCGACGGCAGATTCTGGCGGTGTCGCCTCGCTTCTTCCCGGCTGGGGCCTCAGGCCTTCGCCGGCGACGACGGCGGGAGCGAAGTCTATCTCCGGATCCGATCTCATAGTCGGCGAGTTTTCCGAGCATGCGATATCGAAGCCGCTTCAGGGCTCGCGCATAGTTCTCGAGCGTCCTATCGGCTTCATGCCGTCTGCCGCCGCCGAGACAGGGTCTGGCGCCGACCGCATCGAGTTCACGCCGCTCGCGAAGGCGGGGACTGCGGTCGTCGCGGCGGCGGTCGAGCGCGGAGTCGGAGCTGGCGCGGACCTCTCGATACGGCCGATGCGACTGGTGGCGATAGGCGACGCGGGCTTCGTGATGAACGGACAGCTTGGCGCCCGCGCGAACGCCAACCGCGACTTCTTCCTCAACTGCGTCGCGTATCTCTCGGGGACTGACGCGTCGGTCGCGAGCGGCGCCGAGACGAACGTGCTTTCCACCGGCTTGGACCGTGCGACGCGCGGCAGATTCGCCGCGGTCGTCGCAGGCGCCGTTCCCTTCGTGGTTCTTCTGCTGCTGATGGCGGTCGCAGCCAGAAGGAGGCGGCGCGGATGAAGAACATGCGGACAATCGTCTGGCTCCTCGTCGGCATAGCAGCGCTCGCCGGGGCGCATGTCCTCCTGTCGCTCAACGACTCCAGGGAGACGGCCATCGTGCAGCGCACGAGTCTCCTCGCGGTTCCCGACGACGCCGTGTCGCTGATCTCGATATCCCGGAACGGCGCCGTGGAGTCGGTCCTTACGCACACCGGCACCTGGCGTCTCGTCGAGCCGTTTGCGGGAAGCGTCGACGAGACCGTCGTCAAGAAGCTCCTGGACGCGCTTGCCTACAAGCCGTTTGAGGATTCCCTCGGCGACCAGGACATCCTGAAGATCGGGCGCACGCGCGCCGACTTCGGGCTCGAGAATCCGTGGCTTTCGGTGCGCGTCAGGGCGGGGGCGACTGAGACAACGATATCCTTCGGCTCGCCTACGCCGACGAAGTCCGGCGTGTATGCTGCGATAGACGGTGCCCATTTCGTGTATATCGTCCCGTCGAACACGGTTGCCGCGGTCGACGTGCCCGCTTCCGGCTTCCGCAGCCGCGCGCTGTTCTCCTCTGGCGAGGAGTCGGTGTCGTCTTTCGACTTGAAGCGCGGCGCCGGCGATTTCATGCGCTTCAGGAGGGATGGCGACGGCTGGGCCAAGATCGACTCTTCGCCCGACGCGGCGCCGACGCCAGCCGCGGCTCCAAAGATCAAGAAGTTCCTGACGGACGTCATGGGCGCGACGGCCGTCGACTTCGTGTGGCCCGTCGGCGCGTCTAACGAAGTCGGCGAAGCGTCGTCCGCGCTTCTCGCCGGCTACGGCCTCGGCCCCGAGGGGGCGATTACGCTGCTTCTCAAGGGGGCGGACGGATCCGACAGGCGAATATCCTTTGGCTCAGACGCGGGCGAAGGGCTCGTGTATGCGCTCGTCCACAACGGCGCTGCGATAGTGACGGTGGACAAGGCGCTCAAGGACATGGCGTCCTCGGGTGACACCGCCTTTGGCGACGCGCGCCTTTTCCCATACGAGCCGTCGCAGGTCTCCAGCATCTCGATTGCGGACGGCGGCGTCGCATGCATGCTCGCGAAGAACGAAGACGGCTCGTGGCGCATGGACTCCCCCGTCTCTGCGGCTGCCTCGCTTCCTGCCGTGGAGTCCCTCGTTTCGACGCTGCTTGCGCTCCGCGGTGGCGACGCAGACGATGACGGCGTCGAGATCTCGATTTCCGGCGACGAGCGCAAAGTCCGCGTGTCGCGCGAAGCGCTTGGGGACAACTTCCGGCTCGAGAACTTCCGCAGTCTCGAGATCCTGAAGATAGACCCCGCTTCCGTGAGGCGGCTTTCTGTCACCGGCACCGGCACGAACGGGACGAAGTCGGTCGCCTACGACCGCGACAGGGGCGCTTGGAGCGTCGAGGTGTCGTCGGTCCCGGGCAAGGCCTCGGAAAGCGGCGTCGCACGCGTCCTCGGGGTCGTTAATCCCCTCGAGGCCGGAAGAATCGTGAAGCTAAAGGTGTCGGCCGACGACCTCGGCGGCTACGGGCTCGACAAGCCGCGGCTTACCGTGGCGATAGACCTCGAGCGCGAGGACGCGATAAGGCGCAACATCCTCGTCGGCGATGCGACCGACGGCGGGTGCTTCGCAACGGTCGGCGCGTCCGACGCCGTGTTCGTCCTGCCGGAGTCTGCCGTCTACGACCTTTCCGCTGACATTGTCGAGGAGTGAACCATATGGGTGACACGATCATGAAGGACTACGGGGAAGACGTCTTCTCCGAGAAGGCGATCCGCGAGTTTCTGCCGAAGCGGGTCGCGGCGAAGCTGCTTGCGACGATGCGGGAGGGGAAGCCCCTCGATCCGTCGATCGCCGACGCAGTCGCTGCGGGCATGAAGGACTGGGCGGTCCAAAAGGGCGCGACGCACTTCACCCACTGGTTCCAGCCGCTCACGGGCGGCACGGCCGAGAAGCACGATGCGTTTCTCGAGCCGACGGGCCCCGCGCAGGCGGTGCAGAGGTTCTCGGGGAAGAACCTCATTGGCGGCGAGGCCGACGCGAGCTCGTTCCCGTCGGGCGGGCTCCGTTCCACCTTCGAGGCGCGCGGCTACACGGCATGGGATCCGACTTCCCCCGCGTTCGTGAAGCGCCACGAGAACGGCGCGACCTTGTGCATACCGACGGCGTTCTGCTCGTTCACCGGCGACACGCTCGACATGAAGACGCCGCTTCTCCGCTCGATCCAGGCCGTCTCGAAGGCGATCGAGCGGCTGATGCGCAAGTTCGGCCAGCCGAAGGCGCATGTAGAGATAACTCTTGGAGCCGAGCAGGAGTATTTCCTCATCGACCGTCGTTTCTACATGAAGCGCCCGGACCTCCTGCAGACCGGGCGCACGGTGTTCGGTGCGGCGCCCGCGAAGCACCAGCAGCTCGAAGACCACTACTTCGGCGCGATCAAGCCGCGCATCCTCAAGTTCATGACCGAGGTCGAGCAGCGCCTCTGGCAGCTCGGCATCCCGGCGAAGACGCGCCACAACGAGGTCGCGCCGGCGCAGTTCGAGCTTGCGCCGATGTTCGAGGACCTCAACCTCGCCGTCGACCACAACATGCTCGTAATGGAGGTGCTGCGCCAGACGGCGGAGCGCAACGGCCTTGTGTGCCTCCTGCACGAAAAGCCGTTCGAGGGCGTGAACGGATCGGGCAAGCACTGCAACTGGTCGATCGCCTACGGCGGCAGGAACCTCCTCACGCCCGGCGACAACCCGCGCGAAAACGCCATCTTCCTCACGGTCCTTCTCGCGATCATCCGCGCCATAGAGATGCACGCGGACATCCTCCGCATGACGACGGCCGGCGCCGGAAACGACCACCGCCTTGGCGCGAACGAGGCGCCGCCCGCAATCATCTCGGTGTTTCTCGGCGATGAGCTGAACGCCGTCCTGAACGCCATCGAGACCGGCGCGAAGGGGACGAAGGGCGCGGCGAAGACGGCGCTTCGCGTGGGCGTCGACACGCTCCCCGCGCTTCCGAAGGACACGACTGACCGCAACCGCACGTCGCCGTTCGCGTTCACGGGCAACAAGTTCGAGTTCCGCGCGCCCGGCTCGTCGCAGAACTGCGCCCAGAGCCAGATGGTCCTCAACACAATCGTGGCCGAGTCCATCGACGCGATCTGCGACCGGCTCGACGGGATGAAGGGCGACTTCAACGCGAATCTGCAGAAGCTTCTCCAGTACGAGGTAAAGGCGCACAAGCGCGTCATCTTCTCTGGCGACGGCTATTCCGCCGCATGGCCTAAGGAAGCCGCGAAGAGAGGGCTCCCGAACCTCAGGGACACGATGGCCGCGCTCGCGCCGCTTAAGGACCAGCGCAACATCGCGCTCTTCGAGAAGTATGGCGTCCTCTCGCGGACCGAAATGCTCTCGCGCTGGGAGATCGGCATGGCGGACTACCACCGCCGCATCCGCATCGAGGCGTCCATCGCGCTCGAGATCGCGCGTTCGATGGTCCGACCCGTAGTCGCGGACGAGTTCTCACGGCTTGCGACGGCGCTCGGGCAGGCGAAGTCCGACGGGCTCAAGTTCGGCATCCGCGGCTTGACGGCGCTTTCGTCCAAGCTTGGCGCGGGGCTTGACGACCTGCACGTCAAGTGCGACCGGCTCGAGAAGGCGCTTGCGCACAGGCGCCACGAGGCGCAGATCGTCGCGATGAACGACCTTCGCCGCACCGTAGACCGTCTCGAATGCCTCGTCGACGATTCGCGCTGGCCGCTCCCGAAATACCGCGAAATCCTCTTCGTGTACTGAAAGGCGGGGAAAAATTGCTGATTTGTGCCGTGATTTAGGGCGTGGGTTTTTGGTATAATATCTGTCATGAATCCTGGTAGAGCCATAGTTCTTGCCGTGGCGGCGCTCTGGTGTCCGCTTGCCGTCGTTGCAGTCCCCCCGGGCGTGAGCCCCGGGCCGGGTGTGCGTTATGCGACCGACGCGTATCCGGGATTCGACAGCGAAGACGAGCTGCTGAAGCCGTCGCGCAAGGAGCCGCGGTGGTTCGGCTGGCTCAACGGGCCGAAGAAGGACACCGCCGCCGAGCAGTTGGCATATGCATCTTCACTCGAGGCCGAGGGGTCGTGGAAGAGCGCGAGGAAGGCGTACGACGCGCTCGTGCGCGAGTGGCCCGCTTCGCCCGAGGCGCCAAAGGCCCAGAAGGCCGTCGCGGACATCTGCCTTGGAAAGCTCCTTGATTCCGAGGCCGCTTTCGCGGAATACCGCTATCTGCTCGACTTCTACTCTGCGCAGTGCAGCTACGACGAGATAGTGGAGCTGATGTACAAGACGGCCGAGCTCATGCGCGACGAGGGTAAGACCATTCTCTTCTTCAGGTTCGACAACACGGTCGACGTGCGTCGCGCGTATGAGGCGGTGGTGCTAAGGGCCCCTGGCGCGAAGTTCGCCCCGCAGGCGATGCTCACGATTGCGTCGCTCAGGGAGGACGAGGACAAGCAGGAGACCGCCGCGACCGTCTACGAGAACCTCCGCAGCGCGTATCCGAAGTCCCCCGAGGCCGCGGTCGCCCTGTATCGGGAGGCGAAGGCGCGCATGGTCGTGCTGCGCCGCTGTGAATACAACCGCGAGCGCGTGCGCGAGACGATCGGGTTCTTCACGTACGCGATCGAGTCTGGGATGCTGTCCACGGAAGAGGCCGGGGAGGTGGCGCAGCTCCGCGCCGAGGCGCGCGCGCTTCTCGAGGAGGAGGCCTACAAGGCGGCGAAGTTCTATGACTCCCGCACGCGCACGAAGCGCAGCGCGGTGAGCGCGTACCAGCGCTTTCTTGACGAGTATCCGACTTCTGACAGGGCGCCGGAGGTCCGCCGCCGTCTGTTCGAGCTTCAGGAGGAAGGCAAATGAAGAAAATTCTCCCGATGGCCCTCGCTGCGTTTGCGTTGGCGGGCTGCGCCAGCTACAGGTGGACGTCGCCCGTCCCCTCCGACATGCGCACGGTCTGCGTCCCGACTTTCCGCAACGAGTCCGACGTGGTCGAAATCGGCGCCGTGGCCGCGCGCCAGGTGCTGCGTGAGTTCCAGCGCGAGGGCACGTTCAAGATCGCCCCCGCCGACGAGGCCGCGATCGAGGTGCAGGGCGTCGTGAAGTTCGCTTCTGCGGCGCTCATCCACTTCAAGCGCACGGTGACAATGCGCGCCTACGAGCAGCGGCTCGTCGTCTCTGCCGACGTGTCGGTCGTAGACAGGCGCAGCGGCAAGGTGGTCGTCAACAACCGCCGCTATGTCGCGGAGACTACTTACTTTTCCGACACCGACATTGCCACTGCGCGGCGCGATGCGTCGGGGCGCGCGGTCGAGGATCTCGCAAGGCAGATTGTAGACGACGTGACGTCGTGCCGTTGGGACGACACGAAAGCAAAGGAGGCGGTAAAATGAAGAAAGACGGAGTCCGTGCCGTAATAGAGCTAAGGATAACGCCGCAGAGGGACTGCGGCTTTGGAAAGATAGCCGAGCGCGTTGCCAAGTTCGAGCAGGTCGAGGCGTGCTTTCTGATGTCGGGCGGCTACGACCTTCTCGTGTTCGTCAAGGGTGACAGTCTCCAGGACGTGGCCCAGTTCGTCGCGGCCGACCTTTCGACGATTGACGGAGTCCTTTCCACGGCGACGCATTTCATGCTCGAGACGTACAAGGCGGGCGGCGTCTTCGACAACCCTGGTGACGGCAGGCTGGAGGTTTCGTGATGGCGGTCGACCTTGCACAGAAGGCGCAGAATTTCACGAACCGCGGCCGCCAGGCCCTTGAGACTGGCCGCTACGAGCTTGCGGTGGACATGCTGATGGAGGCCGTCTCGGCCGCTCCAGACGTGCTGGAGACGAGACGCCTTCTCCGCGCCGCGCAGATTGCGAACTTCCGCAAGAACGGCAAGTCCGGCTTCGGCGCGAAGCTCGGCTACAAGATGGCCCAGATGAAGATCATGGGGCTCGTCAAGAAGGGCCAGGGCGCGGAGGCGATGGCAGAGGCCGAGAAGCTGCTCTGCCAGAACCCGCTCGACCCCGACAACATCGAGGCGGCGGTCAAGGCGGCCGAGGCGGCGGGGAAGGCCGACCACGCGGCGATCACCGTCGAGGCCGCCTACGAGTGCTCGAACCGCGATCCCGCGCTTCTCGAGCGCGTTGCGACGTACTACACGATGGCCAAGCGCTACGACAAGGCGCGCGACGCCTACCAGAAGCTCTCCGAGCTCAGGCCCGGCGACCAGCGCGTCCTCCAGCTTCTCAAGAACACCGAGGCGCAGGCCACGATGAACGCTGGCTGGGAGCAGACTGCCGGCAAGAAGGGCGGCTTCCAGGCGCTTATCGCGAACAAGGAGCAGGCGAAGAAGCTCGACCAGGCGAACAAGGCGGTCATCACGGGCGACGATGCCGAGGCGCTCATCCGCGAGAAGATCGCCCAGATCGAGCGCGAGCCTAAGAACATGAACTTCCGCCGCGCCCTCGCGCGTCTCTACGTCCAGAACAAGCGCTTCGAGGAGGCGATCCAGTGCCTGACCGACGCGATCGAGATGTCCGGCTCCATGGACCCCGAGCTCGACCGCATGCTTTCGCAGACGTATGTCGGCTACTACGACCAGCAGATCGAGGCCTACCGCGCCGCAGGCGACGAGGCGAACGCAATCGAGATGGAGAACCAGAAGAACCAGTTCGTGTTCGACGACCTCGCGCAGCGCGTCGAGAGATATCCGAACGACCTGCATCTCCGCTACGAGCTCGGGCTTCAGTACTACACCTACGAGTACTACGACGAGGCGCTTGAGCATCTCCAGCTCGCGCAGAAGAGCCCCAAGGACCGCCTCTGGGCGCTCTACTACCTCGCGATGTGCTTCCTCAAGAAGGGCCAGACGGACATGGCCGTCATGCAGCTCGAGACGGCGCGCGACGCGATTCCGACGATGGACGACCTGAAGAAGAAGATCGTCTACCAGCTCGGGCGCTGCGCCGAGGACGCGGGCGACCTCGAGCGGGCGTACCAGTACTACAAGGACGTGTACGCCGCAGATGTCGGCTTCGAGGATCTCGGCGAGCGAATGCTCGCGGTCAGCCAGCGGCTCAAGGGAAAGTGACGTTGGCAGCCCCAAGGAGAGTCGAACTCCTCTACCAAGCATGAAAAGCTCGTGTCCTAGCCGATAGACGATGGGGCCAAAACACGCATAGTATATCATATCGCGGGATGACGAATCAAGGGGGCAAAGTGGATGAACGCGAGGCGTATGTCGCCTTCAACCTGACGGACAAGGTAGGTTCCGTCACGCTCGCGGGACTTGTCGAATCGGCTGGTTCCGTCGCTGCCGCGTGGATGGCGTATCCGCAAAAGGTCTCGCGTTCGGGCGAGGGAATCGACTGGAAGCGCGAGTTCGCGCTTGCAAAGCGTTACGGTGTTGAAATCGTGACGCCTGCGGATCCTTGCTATCCGCCTTGTCTTCTCGAGCAGCCGTCGCACCCTCTTGCGCTCTACGTAAAGGGCGACGCCTCCATCCTGGCGTCTCCGTCCGTCGCGATCGTCGGCACGCGCCGCGCGACCGCCTACGGGCTCGACCAGTCGTTCAAGATCGCGAAGGGGCTTGCCGAGAACGGCTGGACGATAGTCTCTGGACTTGCGCTCGGCGTCGACGCCGAGTCTCACCGCGGCGCACTTGCCGCGGAGGGGAAGGCGATCGGCGTCATCGGCTCTGGACTCGACGAATTCTATCCCGAGGAGAACCGCTCGCTCGCTCGCGACATCGTGGCGAACGGTGGCGCGGTAGTGAGCGAGTTTCCGTTTGGGCGATATCCCGACACGCAGACGTTTCCGCAGCGCAACCACACGGTCGCGGCGCTCGCGAAAGGCGTCGTCGCGATAGAGGCGCCGATCAAGAGCGGCACGCTCATCACGACTTCGTGCGCCGCCGACATGGGGCGCGTCGTGATGGCAGTCCCTGGACGCGTCGACAGCCGCTCGAGCGCGGGGTGCCTTGCGCTCATCCGCGACGGCGCGCGGCTCGTCCGTTCTGCCGCAGATGTCGAGGAAGAACTGTCTCCGCTCGTCCCCTCCGAAAAGCGCAAGGTGCCGAAGGCGAAGGGCAAGACGACGCCCGCTTCTCCTGCGCCTATGCCCAAGTATTCCGTAGAGGAGGCGATGATTATGCGCGAAGTGGACGCAGAGGGCGTTCACATGGACATCCTCGTCCGGCGGACAGGCCTGCCAGTTGAAAAGGTAAACGCGCTTTGCATGGCTTTGCGTCTCAAGGGTCGCGTTCGATTTTTCCCAGGCAACCGCGTCGCTCTCCCTCGCGACCCCTAACCACTGACTACTGACCCCTGACTCCTGACCCCTAAATCTCCCACACCACTTTCCAACTCCCTCTGCGACTCTGCGTCTCTGCGTTAAAAATTCTACTAAAAAAGATATCAATTCCGCTCTCCAACTCCAACTCTGAACTCAAACTCCCACCATGAAAATCTTCAAAGAACCCCAGAAACTCCAGAAGTGGTGCCACGCACGCAAGCTCGCAGGCGCCAAAATTGCGCTTGTCCCGACGATGGGCTATCTCCACGACGGACATCTCTCGCTTATACGCGAGGCGAAGAGGCGCGGCGCTGACGAAATCGTCGTGAGCGTGTTCGTCAACCCCGTCCAGTTTGGGCCGAACGAGGACTACGAGAAATATCCGCGCGACGAGAAGGCGGATCTCGCCAAGTGCCGCGGGGCGGGCGCGACGGCGGTGTTCTTCCCGACGCCGGCAAACATGTACCTCGACAGGCACAGCGTCTACGTGAACGAGGAGGACCTTTCGAAGGGGCTGTGCGGTGCGCGCCGCCCTGGGCATTTCCGCGGCGTATGCACCGTTGTCGCGAAGCTCTTCAACCTCTCGCATCCCGATTTCGCCGTGTTCGGGCAGAAGGACTACCAGCAGGCACAGGTGATAAAGCGCATGGTGCGCGACCTCAACTTCGACCTCAAGATCGTCGTCGCGCCGATAGTACGCGAGGAAAGCGGCCTCGCCCGCTCGTCGCGCAATACGTACCTTTCGCCCGAGGAGCGCGAGAGGGCGGTCGCCATCTCGCGCAATCTTATGGCGTTCGGCTCCAAGGGCGGCGCCAAGACTCTTGCGGCGCTTGGGAAATCGCTTGAAAAGGCCGGTCTCGTTGTCGACTACGTGGAGTGCGTTGACGCCGAGACGCTTGAGCCGCGCAAGACGCCTAAGAAGGGCTGCTGCATCCTCGTCGCCGCCTACTGCGGCAAGACGCGTCTCATCGACAACCGCGTCCTTTAGTCGCTAATTCTTGTCCCAGCTCGCCTTTGGAGGCGCCTTGTCGCGCCATTCGGGGAGGGAGATCATGTTGCCCGCCTCTGCCTTGCCGGCGAGATAGGCCTCCGCGACGTATTCGCGCCGCGTCTTCATCTCCGCGAGGAGCGACTTGATCTCTAGGACGGCCTCGTGGCACATGTCGATTACCTGTTTCTTTGTCTCCTCGTCTACGCCAGGCATCTTTAGAAGCTCAATCGAGCTCAAGAGGACGGTCGAGGGCTGACCGAGCGCATGGCAGAAGCCCGCGAGAGACTCCATCACCACCTTCGATCGCTCGACCTGCATTTCCGCTATTGCGAGCCGCCTGCTTGTCTCTTCAGCCGTTGTCGTTTCGTCGGACATGCGATCCTCCTTTTTTGCCAGCCGTCAGCTTGCAAGACTTCCCATGTTGAATATCGGCATGAACATCGCAAGCACGATTGTGCCGATGATTGCGCCGAGGAACACCATGAGGAAGGGCTCCATCAGCGAAGTAAGCGTGCCGAGCAGCGCCTCGACTTCTTCGTCGTAGCTGTCTGCCACCGAGTCGAGCATGTCCTCGACCTTGCCGGCCTTCTCGCCGGCGGCGATCATGCGGACCATGATTATCGGCATGTAAGGCTTTCCGTCGAGGGCGACGTTGAGCTGGTTGCCCTGCTCTACTTCCTTCCTCGCGTCGAGAATCGACTTTTCGAGGACGCGGTTGCCGAGGGACCCCGCTACGACCTCGAGCGACTTGAGGATCGGCACGCCCGCGTTCGTCATCTGGGCAAGAAGTCGGCAGAACCTGCCGATGCAGCTCTTAAGGTTGAGGACGCCGAAGACCGGCATCTTGAGCTTGAACTCGTCGAACTTGTAATGCCCGCGCTCGGTGTTCTTCCACCATTTGAACGTCCAGATGCCAGCGCCGACGGCGATTATGATGATGTACCAGTATGCCTTGACGAAGTTTGAGATGTCCACGAGAGTCTGGGTCAGTACAGGCAGCGGCTTCCCAAAGCCGGAGAACATCTCCGCGAAAATCGGGACGACGAACTGGATGAGGCCTCCTGCAAGGAGGAGGGCGATCGAGACTATGACTGTCGGATAGGTCATCGCGCTCTTGACCTTCCCCTTGAGGCGGGCTGTGGCCTGCATAATCGTGCCGAGACGCTTGAGGATGCCGGCAAATTCGCCGGACTGCTCGCCTGCCAAGACCATGTTGACGTACATGTCGTCGAAGAGAGCAGGGAAGTCAGCGAGGCCCTTCGACAGCGGGTCGCCGCCCTCTATCGTCTCCTTCAGGTGGGTCAGGACCTTCTTGAACTCCGGATTTGCGCATTGCTCCTCGAGCGTTTGTATCGTCGAGAGGATGGGCATCCCCGCGCCAATCATCGAGGCGAGCTGCCTCGTGAACGGGACAATCTCGGTTTTTGCAATTTTCCCCTGTCCTTTAATCTTTGGCACCGTTGCCATCTACTTGTCCTCCGACTTTCCGTTTTGATTTCTGACTCCTGACTCCTGACTCCTGGCTCCTGGCTCCTGACTCCTGACCCCTGACTCCTGACCCCTGACCCCTGACCCCTGACTCCTGACCCCTATTACTCTCCTCCCGTCACCTCAAACGCCGCTTGAAGCGATGTTAACCCGGCGCGGACCTTTATCATTCCCGCCTCCTTCAGCGTCACCATGCCCTCTTCGAGCGCCAGTGCCTTGAGGAGATCGGCATCGCCGCCTTTTTCGATGAGCGCGCGGATCTTCGGCGAAATCGGCAGGACCTCCATCATCGCGCCGCGGCCTTTGTATCCCGAGCCGTGGCACTTCGGGCATCCCACCGGCCCATAGACCGTCACGCCCTCGAAGGGCTTCGGATCGACGCTGTTGAGCTCGAGCATCTCGAGGTCCACGTCGACTGGCTGCTTGCAGAATGGGCAGAGCTTGCGGAAGAGTCGCTGTGCCTGCGCGAGAATGAGCGACGACGCGAGCATGAACGGCTGGATGCCCATGTCGAAAAGACGCGCCACGACGCCGCACGCGTCGTTCGTGTGGAGCGTGGACAGGACGAGGTGACCCGTCAATGCGGCCTTGACAGCAATGTCGGCCGTCTCGCCGTCGCGAATCTCGCCGACGAGCACGATGTCGGGGTCTTGACGCAGTACCGAGCGCAGAATACCGGCGAAGGTCAGCCCCTGCGCGACGTTCACGTGGCACTGGTTGACGCCTGGGAGCTCGTATTCGACAGGGTCTTCGGCCGTCACGATGTTGACGTTGGGCTGGTTGAGGTCCTGGAGGCACGAGTACAGCGTAGTCGTCTTGCCCGAGCCGGTCGGGCCCGTCACGAGGATGATGCCGTGCGGCTGGTCGATGGCGAATTTCATCGCCTTGTAGGCGTATTCGTCAAGCCCAAGCGATGCCAGCCCTGGCGCGAGATTCGCCTTGTCGAGAATTCGCATCACGACCTTTTCGCCGTGGACGGTCGGGAGTATCGAGACGCGGACGTCGACCTCCTTCTTCATCGCCTTGACCTTGAAGCGGCCGTCTTGCGGGCGGCGGCGCTCGGCGATGTCGAGGTTCGAGAGGATCTTTATGCGCGACACGACGGCGTTGTGGAGGGCCTTCGGCGGCGCGGGACGGTCTACAAGCTCGCCGTCGATGCGGTACCTCAGCCGCGACGTCTTCTCCATCGCCTCGAAGTGGATGTCGGACGCCTTCGTCTTGAGGGCTTCGATCATGATCGTATTGACCATGCGGATGACCGGCGCCTCTCCCGCCGCGTCGAGCGTCGCGTCAAGGGCGTCGGCGTTCTTGTCTTCGCCGGCGGTCATCTCGATGTCGCCGTCGTCGCCCTTCATGATGTTCTCCATCGCAAGGGCGGGGTTCGCCGCATCCTCCTGGCTCTTGAGCCGCTGGAGGGCGTCGTTTAGCTCAGGTGCGGGAGCGACGAGGGACCATATCTTGCCGCGCGCCCAGCGCGACACCTCTTCCTGGGTCGGAAGGTCGAACGGGTCGGAGAAGGCGACGGCGAATCGGCCGTCGACCTTCATGAGGGGAAGGGCCTTTGCGCGGTTCCAGGCCTCGATTTTCATGCCGCACAGGAGGTCTTGCGCAGGCGTGAACCCCGGAGGGATCGAAATCGGCTGCACGCCGAGGTAGTCCGCCGCGGCGATTGCGAATTCGGCGGGATCCTCAATCTTCTTTATCTCGGCCGCGCCGCCGCGTCGGACGTGAAATCTGCCTTTTGTCTGTAATGCTTCTGCCATTGCAGTCTTTATTAAGCAAACCACGTGCCAACACGTGGCACGGCATTTGCTTAAATGATACTGACATGGCAGACGAACCAAAATTTGATGCACGTCTTGAGGAAGGTGTTGCATATTTCGAGCAGATGCTCCAGCTTATGCCGGAGGATCGCGTTACCCTTGAATTCCTCGTTGTCGCGTATGAACAGCTTGGCAGGCATGAAGATGGGCAGAAAGCTCTCGTCTCTCTAGTCAAGATACTGATAAAAGAGCGCGATACAGCGGCCCTCGAAGGGCTCTTGCCCCGGCTTGAGGAGAGCGACTACCCAGAGGCCAAGGCGCTTTCGCTCAAGGTAAAGACGCTTGTGGCCCCGGCACCAGACTTGACGCCAGAAGTCCCGAAGGAGATGACGGAATCCGAAATCGTCGAGTCGATTTCGGCGGCGGCGGTCTCTTCGGAGATTGCGCTCCTTTGCGAGCTTGTCGACGGGAAGATGATTTCCGAGGAGGAGGCGAAGCGTCTGAAAGAGCAGCTTGAGGCAACGCCTACGCATGGCCAGGTGTTTCTCGTTTCCGCACTCCAGATTCTCGAAAAAGAGAATCCGACGGCCCTTGAGCGGTGCATCGCGTATCTTGCCGATCGCCACGCCACGCCGCCAGTCCCCCTTTCGGCGTTCGAGCCGCCGAAGGGCGTGGTCTCCGCGTTTCCGGCGTTGGCCATGCGGATACATGGCGCCGTCCCGTTCGCTTCAATCGGCAAGGAGGCGCTCGTCGCGGTCCTCAATCCAGCAGACGAGCAGCTTCGCGCCGAGCTCTCGGCCGTGATGCCGTGCAGGTTCTACATGGCGATGCCGTCGGCCGTGGAAGCCGCCCTTGGGAAATTGTATTCGGAGACGTCCGCAACGTGAAGATGAGAAGGGGAGCTACGCTTGTCGAGGTCATGCTCGCCGGGGCGTTGGCCGTGATGCTCACGCTAGCGTGTCTTGAGGGCGTGATAGTGTCGACGGGAATCGCCCACGAGAATTCGCAGCTTCTCGCCGCCGAGGCGTATGCGTGGGACACTGCGTGGAAGTGGCTAAACAAGTCGTACGACGACCTGAACAACTCGAACGTGGCGAGGTTCTATCCCGACGCTGGCTTCGAGACGATAAGCTCCAACGCGTGCCCGATGCTGTGCAGGGAGCTGAACGGCGGCGCGGACGCAAAGCTCTATGTCAGGGTCAGGCTCCTTTCCGGGGGCGAAGCGCTGGTGAGGCACGGGGCCTTGGCGGCGGTCAAGCAGATAGACGTAGACGTCGAATGGGGACCGTCGACGGCGCGCCGCAGGTTGAACTCGCTTGGCGCTTCCGGCATGAGTTTCAATATCCCGGTCACGGTGTACAAGTGCGAACTGGACAGAGGACTATGAGAAGGGGATTCACTCTTTCCGAAACGATGATCGCGATGCTGATAGGCGGCATTGTGCTGTTCGCGGTCATCTCCTCTTTCATCTCGGCCCAGATCATGATGGCCAACGCAATGTCGGAATCGGAGACGGCGCTTGCCGCGAGGAGCATCCGCGAGAAGCTTCTTTTCCATGTGGCTCCGACGATAGACGGCGTGCACTACTCCGGGATGCTCAGCGGGACGAATTCCGGCTGGGTGGTCGAGACGGGAAGCGGTTATGTCCTCATGCAGATGCCGGCGTTCGGGAATTCGCTTTCCGACACGAGGTCGCAGTCAATGCGCCTGGTTCTTGGCCAGTCCGGTTCCAATCGCTATTTCGTCAATGAGCACATTCCAAACAAGGACAACTATCTTTGGTGGCTCTGGCCGAACAGGATTCCGCTTGTCGAGTCTTCGATGCTCGACATCGTGTCCTATGACGCGAGGGGAACCGGCGCAGAGGACGTCTATCGTGTCCACGTAGATGTCAATCTCGCGGCAAGGGGCCCGAGAAACGTCCCCGTGTACCGCAGGGAGCGAGTGTCCGTGCCGTTGATGGGGCGGCGACAGCCGATGATGGACTCGGCAGGGAGGTATTGACGTGGATGCGGCAAGAGGCAGATCCGGCTTTGCGCTCGTCACTACGCTCGTTATGACGGGCGTGGCCGTCATACTGCTTGCCGGCGTAATCGGCTACGTGTCCTGGATGGTGCGGGCCACGGCGATCTACACCGGCCGCGACGCCTGCCGTCTCGCCGCGCAAAGCGAAATCGAAGTGGCAAAGTCCGTTGTAAACGCAGCGTTCATCAGATCGATCGAACGTTCCGCCCATATCGTCGGCGGCGACACGATCGGCTCGACCTCGGTGAGTTCGTTCGACTGGTTCGAGGCGTATTCCGGCACGACGGCAAAGCGGACCATAGGCACGAAAAACCCCGTGACGCTCGACGCCGCGATCACAAACATGGGCTGTGTCGTTAAAGTGCGGATTGGCACCGTGGAGCATCCAGTCGGGACGCAGTGGGCCAACGTCACCTTTGTCGCGAAGGCAGAGCGGACTGCGCTCGGGACGACGGTGTCTTCGACCGTGGCGGAGACGGTCAGGTTCGCGCAGCAGCGCTCGAAGGTGTTCAACAACGCCTATTTCGTGAACAACTACGGCTGGTTCCAGGGCACTGGCTGCACCGCGAACGGCGACGTCCGTGCGAACGGGGACATGTATCTCGACTCGAGCTGCAAGGTGAACGGAAAGGTATATGCGGCGAGGAACGAGGAGCTTGGCGTCAATGGCGACATCACGAACTATGGCAAGATGGACACGTATTCGACATACAAGTCGACCACGTACGGATCGTCGAATTCGGCGAGACCCCTGTACAGGGACCCGAACACCGGCGGGTCGAACGCCGGTGGATACGAGGCGCCCGATACAAACCCTACGACGGCGATGCTAAAGGCGCGCATCAACGCAAACGAGGAGCTTTCTGTCGAGATGCCATACATAGGCGATCTCTCGTCTTCCGCGAGCGCCTATCGCGAATGGGCCCAGGAGTTGCACGCCGCCGATCCCAACATGTCGACGATAAAGCAGGGCGGCACGACCATTGCCTCCGTCTACTACGACGGCGTGGGTCCGTCGGGCGACGCCTCCCTTGCCGACAAGGGCGCGCTCGTGCTCGTCGGAACGCAGTCGAACCCGATAGTCGTTAATGGGCCGGTGATCGTGGAGTCAGACGTGATCATCAAGGGCTATGTAACCGGCCAGGGCACGATCTACTCAGGGCGCAACATCCACATCGTCGGCAACATCCAATACAAGAACCCGCCGTCCTGGAGCAACAAGTCGACGCAAAATGCGAACAATTCGTCGAAGGACATGCTCGGGCTCATGGCGAAGGGCAACATCGTGCTCGGCAACTGCACCGACTCGTCGTGGCTCAGCTCCATCAAGACGTATCTTTCGACCCAGCCCTACGTCCAGCAGTACGCCTGCGACACGACGGACGCGAACATTGGGTATCCGTCGACTTTTGGTGGCAGCTATGCCGTGGTCGAGAAGGTGTCCACTGGCGACGCGTCTGCTTTGCAGGTTGCCAGTTCGGTGAACCCTGGCGGCGCAGAGATTGTCGGCGGCAACTATCAGTTCGGCAAGGTGCGTGAGACGACGGTAACACTCGGCACCGGGCACTACGAGGGTAGCGGATGGTCGCGCCGCTGGGTGGCAGACACCGAGACCCGCCGCGAAAACTCCTACGACCGAAAATACTACGAGACGGTCTGTGCCGACAGCGAGATATCCTCCCGTGCCGAGACGATTACGCGCGTCGACGCGGTGCTCTACAACAACCACGGCATCTTCGGCAAAACAGGCAAGTGCAGCTTCAATGGCGCGCTTGTCTGCCGAAACGAGGGCATTCAGTATTCGAGCAATCTCTATTTGAATTGGGATATCCGGCTTTTCTCCGGCTCGTCGGAGACGGTTGACAACGACAAGGTTGGGCTTGCAAAGGCGAGCGACAACCCGCCGATGACACTTAGATGGGCGGAGATTTCCGATGAGGTAGTCACGGTTGAGTAGGGGTTAGGAGCCAGATATGGTTGAGGCGAATGCAGATCCAGAAGTCGTTACCTCTCGCATTAGGCGCGAGACGCGAGATGCGGCCGCGGAGCGTGAACGTGAAGCGGCTCTGGCGGTGTCGCCATCCATGACAACGGGAGCTCCCGCTGCAGGCGCACTTGCCGTCGAAACCGTTCCATCCCCGCCTCCTCCGCCTCCTGTCGACGCGCAGACGGCGTTTCGCCGCGGGCGTCTTGGCGTCGTCGCTGTCCTCGTCCTCGTCCTTTTGTGGGCGTGGATTCGCCAGCGTCGTGCGCAATGACAAGCCGATGCGCCAAGTGCGCAAAATTGTGGTATAATATTCCTTCAATTTCAGAAGGAGAGACAAAATCATGAAACTTGCTGATCTCAAAGGCAAAACCGTCGGCGTCTGCGTTTCGGGCGGACTCGACTCGAAGACAATCTGCTGCGTCCTCAAGGATGCGGGCGTCAAGGTCAAGGCGTTCAGCGCGAACGTCGGCCAGCCCGACGAAAAGAATATCAACGACATCAAGAAGAAGATGGCGCCCACGGGCGTCCAGACGACGATCGTCGACGTCACGAAGGAAATGGCCGACATCTGCTTTGAGACGGTGAAGTGCCAGGCGATGTACGACGGCGGCTACTGGAACTCGACCGGCATCGCGCGGGCGGTCACTGTGCAGAAGCTCCTCCCCGCGATGAAGAAGGCGGGTTGCGTCGCCCTCGTCCACGGCGCGACGGGTCGCGGCAACGACCAGATGCGCTTTGAGCGCTACACAAACGTGATGGACCCGAAGTTCGGCGTATACGCCCCGTGGCGCGACGCCGACCTCCTTGCGAAGTTCCCCGGCCGCACGCAGATGGTCGAGTTCCTCGCGAAGCGCGGCATCGTCGCGTTTGTCGGCACGAAGAAGAAATACTCTACCGACGCTAACCTCGCGGGGCTCTCGCACGAGGCGGAAGACCTCGAGTCGATGGAGACTTCGATGCGCATCGTGAAGCCCACGATGGGCGTTTGGCCCGAGCAGGCGCCGAACAAGGTTGAGAAGATCAGGCTTTCATTCGTCAAGGGCCGCTGCGTCGCGATCAACGGCAAGAAGATGACGCCCTACCAGGTCATGCTTGCGGCGAACAAGATTGGCGGTCGCAACGGCATTGGCATGAAGCATGCACTTGAGAACCGCATTATTGGCACGAAGTCGCGCGGCGTCTACGAGGCGCCCGGAATGGAAGTCCTCTCGTGGGGCCTCAAGTTCATCTACGAGGGAATCATGGACCGTCGTTCCACGAAGATGTTCCAGGAGCTCTCCAAGTTCGTCGCAGATCAGATCTACGACGGTCGCTGGTTCGACCCTGCGACGCAGGCGGCGCGCGCGGCGATCCAGGTGTGGGCAGACAAGGCGACGGCCGATGTCACGCTCGGGCTCTACAAGGGTAACATCTTCTTCGAGGCGCTCAAGGGTCTCAAGGCGACGATCTACAACGAAGCCGATAGCTCCATGGAAGCGTCGAACGGCTTGAACCCGCACAGCTCCCAGGGCTTTGCGGAGATTCAGTCGGTCGAGGCCAAGATGCTTGCGAAGGCAGGGCAGATTAGGGTTTAGGAGTCAGGGGTCAGTAGTTAGGAGTCAGTGATTGGTGATGGAAGAAGAAAAGAAAGAGAAAGAGCCCGAGAAAACGGCAGAAGTTGAAGAGGCGGCCAAGCCCGAGGGTGAGTCTGGCGCTGAGGCTGCGACGCCTCAGGATTCCGGCGCTGAATCCGAGGCGAAGACCGAGACGCCCGCCGAGGAAGAAAAGCAGGATAAATCGGAGGACAAGCCCGCCGAGCCCGACTGGAAGACTCTCTACGCGCTCACTCTCGCCGACTTCGACAACTACAAGAAGCGCGCGGCGCGCGACCGCGAGGATACATACCGCTATGCCGAGATGGATATCCTCAAGGACATTCTCCCGGTTGTGGACAATCTCGCGCTCGCGCTTGCGAACGCCAAGGAGAAGTCTGACGATCCCTTCGTGAAGGGCGTCGAGCTCGTATACGACACGCTTCTCAAGTCGCTCAAGGATCATGGCGCAGAGCCGTTCGATTCTGTTGGCAAGGAGCTCGACACCGAGAAGATGGAGGCGATTGCGACGCTCCCGTCGCCCGATGTCCCCGAGGGCAAGGTCTCGATCGAGTCGAAGAAGGGCTGGATGCTGAAGGACAAGGTCCTGCGGGCCGCGCAGGTCGTTGTGTCGTCTGGCAAGCCCGGCGGGGAAAAGTGATTAGGTATGGCGGATAAAAGAGATTATTACGAGGTGCTTGGAGTTGCCAAGACTGCGACGGCGGACGAGATAAAGTCCGCCTACCGCAAGCTTGCGATGAAGTACCACCCCGACCGCAATCCAGGTGACAAGGCGGCCGAGGAGAAGTTCAAGGAGGCGGCCGAGGCATACGACGTCCTTCACGACCCCGAGAAGCGCCAGCGCTACGACCAGTTCGGACATCAGGCGTTCGACGGCGGCGCCGGCGGCGGATATGGTGCCGGCGGCATGAGCATGGACGACATCTTCGCGGCTTTCGGCGACCTCTTCGGCGGCAGGGGCGGCGGTTTCGGCGGCTTCGAGGATTTCTTCGGCGGCGGTGGCCGCTCTCGCCGCGGGGTAGATCCGAACGCGCCGGTTCGCGGCGACGACATGACTTTTCGCCTTGACGTCGATTTCGACGAGGCGCTTTTTGGCTCTACGCGCACGATCGACATCACGCTTCCGGAGCAGTGCGACGCCTGCCGCGGCACTGGTGCGGAGAATGGTTCGAAGCGCACGACGTGCAAGACTTGTGGCGGCCGCGGCGTAGTGATCGGCGGCTCCGGCTTCTTTCAAGTTCGCCAGACGTGCCCAACTTGCGGCGGAGAGGGCTCGGTAATCGAAAAGCCGTGCAGGAAGTGCCGTGGAACGGGGCATGTCACCAACAGGCGGCAGATTTCGCTCAAGATCCCGGCCGGCATCGACAACGGCTCGCGTCTCCGTCTCGCCGGGAAGGGCGGCGGCGGTCTTCGCGGCGGCGAGAACGGCGACCTCTACGTCCACATCGGCGTCAGGAAAAGCGATATCTTCGACCGCGATGGACTCGACCTCGGCGTCGACATTCCAGTCTCTCCCATCCTCGCGGCGCTCGGTGGAACGGTAGACGTTCCTACGCCTCAAGGCACGGCGCAACTGACTCTCCCGGCAGGAACGCCGAACGGCAAGGTGTTCCGCCTGCGCGGCAAGGGCGTTCCGTCGCTGCGCGGCGGCTCGCCGGGCGACCTACACGCCCGCATAGTCTTTGAAGTCCCCGCAAACCTCGACCGCAAGCAGCGCGCGGCGCTCGAGGAGTTCCAGAAGATGTCGACGCCGAAGAACTTCCCCGAGGCGCAGTCTCTTGCGAACAAGACGAGGATATTCTTTGCGCATCGAGACAAGCTTCGTCAAGGCGACTGATTTCGCACCTGTGGTGGAATGGCAGACACGGTGGATTTAGGTTCCACTGCTTCGGCGTGGGGGTTCGAGTCCCTCCAGGTGCACAACTCGCAAAAGAAATATACAAATGTATATTCCCAAGGCGAGGCGACATTTGGTAGAATATACCAAACATGGCAAAGATTTATAGTTACTAATCGCCAAATCAAGGAAGAAACATGAAAAAGCAAATGCTGGTCGTCGCGTTCGCGCTTGCGGGCGCCGTGTGGATGAAGGGAATTCTTGCGCAGGAGGCCGCTAAGCCGGCGGAGGGGGCCGAGGTCTCCGCCGCCGAGGCCGCGCCAGCGGAGGGGGCCGAGGCCGCCGCCGAGGCGGAGGCGCCGAAGGAGATCACCGCGCTCGACCAGTGGGCGACCTACATCAAGCAGGGCGGCAAGACGATGTGGTTCATCGGGCTCCTCTCCATCCTCGGACTCGGCTGCGCGCTCGAGCGCTTCTGGAACATGCGCCGCTCCCGGATCGTCCCGGACGGATTCTCCGCGAAGGTGATCGAGCTCTGGAAGGGCGGCAAGACGGACGAGGTCGCCGCGCTCTGCCGCTCGTCCAAGTCTATGCTTTCGCGCGTGGTCGAGACGATGATACAGCACAAGGACTCGAAGGACTACAACGAGGTCAAGATGTTCGCCGAGGACAAGGTCGGCCGCGAGCTACGTCTCGAGAACCGCAAGGCCGCGATGCTCTCGACGGCTGCTACGCTATCGCCGCTTCTCGGACTTTTCGGGACGGTTCTCGGCCTCCTCGGCGCGTTCGGCACCGTCGCCGCAATGGGCGAGATGGGCGACGCGTCCGTCCTCGCCGACGACATCGGCAAGGCGCTCGTCACGACGGTGGCGGGTCTCGCGGTGTCGATGCCGTGCCTTTTCGTGTTCGGCCTCATCAAGAACAGGCTCAACCTCTACGCGGTGCTCCTCGAGGAGGAGGTAGCCGATCTCGTCAACCAGATCTTCGTGAAGAAGTGAGGCGGAAGCCATGGCCGTCAGATACGAAGAAGAGGAGAAGCCCGAGGTCCAGCTGACCTCGATGATGGACTGCATCTTCCTGATGCTCATATTCTTCCTGGTTTCCTCCCAGCTGAAGAAGGTCGAGAAGGAGCTTCCCATCGAGCTCCCCCGCGCCAACACGACGCGCGACGTCAAGTCGACCCCCGACCTCATCACCGTCTCGGTGAACGCGAAGGGCGAGCTGTTCGTGAACTCGAAGCCGGTCGGCGACGCCGGACTCAAGAACGCCCTCGCGAACGCCGCGAAGGAGAACCCCGACCGCCGCATCAGGATAAACGGCGACGTCTTCGCCCCGTTCCGCTCGATTGTCCAGGTGCTCGACACCTGCCAGGGCGAGGGGCTCACGGTGGTCGGCATCCACACCGCGACCGACATAAGGTGATCTGCCGGCCATGAGCGACAACAGCGACAGCATCGACATCAGCCTGCAGTCCGACGACATCCGCCGCCGCGAGAGGAGCCGCCGCCGCCAGGGGCCCCTCTGGGGATTCCTCTCCGTCGCCGCGCACGTCGCGTTCTTCGCCGTCATCATCTTCTGCACTCCTGTGAAGGATCTCGTCTTCGAGGAGAAGGAGATGCCGCCCCCGAATCCGGCAGAGGACCTTTCGGCGGATCGCCTCGAGGACCTCTCCGAACGCCTCGAGGAGGCCCACAGGAACGAGCTTCTCGAGGAACTCGAGGAGATGCAGGCCGTCCTGCACAACATGGAGATGATGAAGCAGGAGCTTCTCGAGGACTACGACGACTTCGCCGAGGAGAACTCCAGGACGATGAAGGACGAGCTCGAGAAGCTGCTGGACGAGGCGGAGAAGGCCCAGCGCAAGGCGGTGGAGGAGCAGCCCAAGGTCGAGCAGAAGGTCGAGGAGGTGGTCCGCGAGGAGCAGCAGAACCTCGACGACGAGAACAGGCAGAAGAAGCTCCGCGAGCTCGCCGCGGACGTCATGCTCGAATCCGGCGCGAAGGTCGTCGACGAGATGGCGAAGGCCGTAAACGCGCTCGACAGGCTCCAGATCCAGGCCGAGTTCACTGGGCTCGCGAAGGCCGCCAAGGCCGCCGAGAAGGCGATGGATGCGCAGAAGGAGGTCGCCGCCAGGCAGGACGTCGCCCAGCGCGAAACAAACGAGACCGCGGCGAAGCTCGCGAAGGCGCTGGACCACAGCCGCGAGAAGGAGCAGAACGAGAAGTGGAAGCGCGAGCAGGAGCAGCGTCGCGACAAGGCTAAGGCGGACGCCGAGCAGGCGCACCAGCGCATGGAGCAGGCAAGGGCCGACCAGAAGAAGGCCGATGCCGAGAGGCAGGATGCCGAGAAGAGGCGCGAGACCGCGAATGCCGAGGGCGAGAAGGCGAAGAACGAGGAGAAGTCCCTCAGGGAGCAGGCTTCGAAGACCGAGGACAAGAACAAGGCGAACGAACTCCGCCAGAAGGCCGACGCCGCCTCGAGGCTCGCCCGCGAGAAGCGCGACGAGAGTCACAGGGCGAACGAAGAAGCCCGCCGCAGGCAGAACGAGTACAATTCCGCCGTTCACCGCGAAAAGAACGAGGAGCGCAGCGAGGAGCGCGCGCGGAAGAACGAGGAGGACGCAAAGGCGAACATCGCGAAAGCCGAGGAGCGCATACGCGAGAAGGAGAACGCCCTCATGGAAATCGAGAAGACCCGCCGCGAGAAGGGAACGCACGCCCAGGTCGAGAACCTGCAGAAGGTGCGCAAGGATCAGGAGGAGCTCGCGAAGAAGCTCGCCGCGGTCCGCGAAGCCCTCGCGAACGACACGCCCAGTCTCGAGAAGCTCGCGTCCGAGGAATTCCGTGACAGCGAGATGGTCCGCAGGAACCTCTCCTCCATGAAGCTCGTCGCCGCGTACGAACTCGCTAAGGAGATGGAGGCGAAGATCACCGAGAACTACAAGGACATCAAGGCGACCGAGACGGCGATAAGCCGCCGCATGAGCTACAAGGCCGCGCAGAAGCTCACCGACGTCGCGCGCACCGAGCGCATGGAGCTCGACGAGAAGACCCGCGAGGCCCTCGAGGCGAGGGTGAGGACGAAGTCGGCCCTCGACGCGCAGAAGGTGGCGGAGGCCGATGTCATGCGCGAGGCGGACAACATTGTCGAGTCGTCGAAGGCCATGATGGAGGACGCCATGAAGATCGTCAAGCCCGACTTCGCGGCGAAGTCCTCCTCCGGGTCCAGGAGCTCCCGCGGCGAAAAGGTCGAATGGCTCACGGAGGAGAACTTCAAGGACAGGGATTCCGCGGAGGCCCGCGCCGAGCGCCTCGCGGCGATGAGCGCGGACGCCGACTACCAGCTCGCGCTCTCGGAGGCCGCCGCCGAGGACGAGTCGCAGCGCGTCAAGAACGTCGCCGCCGTCCAGCGCAATCGGCCCTCGTCGTTCGAAGGAGAGGGCGAAGCCGCGGCGCAGGGGATTCCCGGCTCGCAGAAGGCCGACGACAGCGGCGGACGTCGTGCGAAGCAGGGAAGCGGCCAGAAGGACGCGCTCTTCGGCGGCGGCGGACCTGGTCCGCTGCAGGGCACGATGCCCGACCTCATCGCCGGCAACGTGGTGCGCTTCGGCAGGCTTCCGACGGGCGTCCAGGAGAACTTCGGCGGAATTCCCGCGAAGTGGATGTACGTCAACTCCTGGTATGTGATCGGTCCGTTCCCGAACCCGAACCGCGTGAACCTCCGCCGCAAGTTCCCGCCGGAATCCGTCATAGACCTCGACGCGACCTATCCCGGCAAGGACGGCAAGATGGTCGGCTGGCGGTTCATGCAGGCGCAGTCATCCGTCCGCGAATGGTGGGGTGCGCCGTTCAAGGCGCGCGTCAAGCTCAACGGCGACCACCAGTACGAAATCTGGTACGCGTACGCCGAAGTGTTCTCGGATACCGAGAACGACGTCTGGTTCGCCGTCGGATCTGACGACCGCAGCGACGTGTGGCTGAACGGACAGCCCGTCTGGGGGTCCTCCAACAAGCTCAAGCCCTGGCAGATCTCCGAGGGATTCCGGCTCGTGCATCTCAAGCGCGGGAGGAACCGCATCCTCATGCGCGTCGAGAACGGCTGGGGTCCGCTCGAATGGTCCCTCTGCATCGGCGTCGGCGAAGGCAACCCCTCGAAGTAACCACGCTGGCATTTCCGTCATGTCGTCGTCTATTTGTGGTATAATATCCATTTCTTAACAGGAAAGAAACACAGGTACAGGTAAACGACATGGCAGAGATTACTTTGGAGCAACGTCGGCATAGCGCGGCCCATCTGATGGCACGCGCGGTAATGAACCTTTTTGAAGACGTGCAGGTCGACATCGGCCCGGCGACAGACGATGGCTTCTATTATGACTTCGACCTTCCCCACCGCCTTTCGCCCGAGGACTTCCCGAAGATCGAAGCCGAGATCGCGCGCATGATCGCGCTCGACGAGCCGTTCGTCAGGAAGGAGGTTTCCGCCGACGAGGCGAAGAAACTTCTCGCGGGGCAGAAGTACAAGCTCGAGCGCCTTGCGGACGTCGTTGCAGACGGCGTCGCGATTTCCACCTATGCGGTCGGCGAATATGTCGAGATGTGCCGTGGCCCCCATGTCGAGCATTCGAAGCAGATCGGCGTCGTGAAGCTCACGCGCGTCGCGGGAAGCTACTACCGCGGCGACGAGAAGAACAAGATGCTCCAGCGCATCTACGGCATCGTCGCGAAGGACCAGACGGAGCTCGACGAGATCGTTGCTCGCGCCGAGGAGGCGAAGCGCCGCGACCACCGCAGGCTCGGCGTCGAACTCGATCTCTTCCACCTCGACCCGGAGGATCCTGGCCAGATATTCTGGCATCCGCGCGGCTGGTCGATTTACGTGACGCTCCAGGACTACATGCGCAGGAAGCTCGTCAAGGACGGCTACCGCGAGGTCAACACGCCCGCGATCATGCCGCGCTCGCTCTGGGAAAGGAGCGGCCACTGGGCGCACTACCAGCAGAACATGTTCATTACCGAGAGCGAGAAGCGCCTTTTCGCCGTGAAGCCCATGAACTGCCCGGGCGCGATCGAGATATTCAAGAGCCGCACGAGGAGCTACAAGGACCTTCCTCTCCGTCTCGCCGAGTTCGGCCACTGCGCTCGCAACGAGCCGAGCGGCACGCTCCACGGCATTATGCGTGTCCGCGGCTTCGTCCAGGACGACGCTCACATCCTCTGCACCGAGGAGCAAATCGAGGAGGAAGTCGCGAAGTTCTGTCGTCTACTGAAGGACGTCTACTCCGACTTCGGCTTTGACAAGAACCTTCTCATAAAGCTCTCGACGATGCCCGAGGACCATGTCGGCGACGAGGCGACGTGGCAGCACGCAGAAGCGGCGCTCGCGGCGGCTTGCAAGGCGGCTGGCATGGACTACGAGATCCAGCCGGGAGAGGGTGCGTTCTACGGGCCGAAGCTCGAGTTCACGCTCGTCGACGCGCTCGCGCGCCAGTGGCAGTGCGGCACGATCCAGCTCGACTACCAGCTTCCGAGCGCGGAACGCCTCAACGCAGAGTACATCGGCGCAGACGGAAAGAAGCACCATCCCGTGATGCTCCACCGCGCCGTCCTCGGCTCCCTCGAGCGCTTCATCGGCATCCTCATCGAGCACTACGCGGGCGCGTTCCCGGTCTGGCTCGCGCCAGAGCAGGTTCGCATACTCCCGATTTCCGACAAGGCGCTCGCCTATGCGGAGAAGGTGCGCGGCACACTTGCCGCGGAAGGCGTGCGCGTCGAAGTCGACGATTCCGCCGAGAAGCTCGGTGCGAAGATACGCGAGGCGTCGGCGTGGAAGGTTCCCTACAAGCTCGTGGTGGGACCGCGTGACGAGGCGGCGGGAACAGTTTCCGTTCGCAAGAGCGGCGAGGGCGATCTCGGCGCGATGTCGCTCGACGATTTCGTCGCGAAGATCCGCGGCGAGCTGGAGCCCTGAAGAGAGAAGGGAGATACGCCATGCTGACTTGGATGGATTCGCTTAAGGGCCGTTCTATGATGCGTCTCGCTTCGTTCACCGACGAGGAGATGCTGAATCTGATAGACCTTGCCGCCCAGCTCAAGGCGCGGCGCACGGCCGGAGTCAGGGGCAACCTGCTCCACAGGAAGAACATTGCGCTCATCTTCGAGAAGAGCTCGACGAGGACTCGCAATTCTACGCTCGTCGCCGTGCGCGACGAAGGCGGCAACGGCGAGTATCTGACCCGTCCCGACATCCACTTCGGCAAGAAGGAGTCCGTTAAGGACACGGCGCGTGTCTTGGGTCGCATCTACGACGGCATCCTCTTCCGCGGCTTCAAGCAGTCCGACTGCGAGGACCTTGCGAAGTACTCTGGCGTTCCGGTGTGGAACGGGCTTACCGACGACTACCACCCGACGCAGATCTTCGCGGACCTCCTGACCGTCCGCGAGACGTTTGGCTCGCTTGACGCCAACACCTGCATCGCCTACGTTGGCGACGGCCGCAACAATGTCGCGAACTCACTTATGATGGGCTGCGCGAAGTGCGGCGTCCGCTATGTCTGCTGCTGCCCCGACGAGCTTAGGCCCGACGAGAAGGTGCTTGCAGAGGCCGAGGAAGTCGCAAGGCGCAACGGCGTCGACATTCGCGTATTTAGCGACCCCAAGGAGGGCGTGAAGGGCGCGAATGTCCTCTACACTGACGTGTGGGTTTCGATGGGCGAAGAGGCGAAGACGGCCGAGCGCATCAAGATGCTTCGCCCCTACCAGATCAACATGGATCTCATGAAGGCGACTGGCAACCTCGAAGGGCAGCTCATGTTCCTTCACTGCCTCCCCGCGTTCCACGACTTCAACACCGAGGTCACGAAGGACTGCGGCGCCCTGGAAGTCACCGACGAGGTCTTCGAGTCAAAGTACTCCAAGGTCTTCGACGAGTCTGAGAACCGCATGCACACGATCAAGGCGCTTCTCGTCTCGGCTCTCTGCGACCGCGCCGCGCTCTGACGCCCGCCGGCGTCTCGTCAGCTCGCTTAACCTTCTCCGCGCCACATCCGCACCCCGCGTAGCCGCCCCTTCGGGCTGCCTTCAGCAGGGGGATATGCGCCAGAATTGGCCTTGCCGCCTCTGACCCTATTCGACCCTGTTTTGTGCTGGGCTGGTTTGCCTGTCAATGTGCGGCTTTGTTTCGGGCAACCGTGCTCGCCTTTCTGGGCGGGCGGCTTCTCCGTCCACGCGGCCGCTTGGCGTATACATATACGCCGTCGGGCCGCGGTCCTGTCGAATCCGCCGCGCCCAGAAAGGTTCCGCCCGCTTGTTTCTGTGGGCTTTCCGCTCGGCTTTCAGCCTCGCCCCTCAAAACGCTACGCGTTTTTCGGCGGTTACGCGGCCCGAAACAAAGCCGCGCTTGGCACCCTCGGGAGTTCGGCGCGGTGCTCGGGGTCTCGGCCTCTCTCCCGCTCCCTGCGTCGCCGCTCCCGTCGTCTTCGCGGCGATACGCGCCGCAATGCTTCGTCGGTGGATACACCTCCTCGCCTTGCGACGTGTCTCACCGCGCATCCGACGAACCGCGTCGCCGCATGTCGCTCAGTTCGGCACTCGCCCCCTCGTCCCTTGCCTCAAGCGGAGTCGCCGAAGGCGAGCTCAATGCGGGGCGCAAATCCGCCGCTGCCCTATCCGACCTTGACACTACTGACGCTATCCGACCCTGCCATCTCCCCGCGGCAAATCCGCCGCGTGGAGCCGACAAGACATGATTACCACAGTAAATTACCACAGTAGCGGGAGGTTATGATATACTGTTCGGCATGAGATGGTGCAGGATAAATCTTCCAGATCGGTGCTATCACTTGATCAGCCGAGTGGCACACCGCGCGTTTGAAGGGGGCAAACTGCGAATCGAAAGGGCCGCGCCGCTATGACAAGGAAAACCTACTGTGGTAATTTACTGTGGCAATCAGGTCTGACCCTGTTGGCTCCAGAAGTGACCGCCCATATAAACGAGCAGTGGGAGAAAAAATTATGCGGATTGGAAAAATGACTTACGCGGTTGCTCTTGGCGCATTCATGCTCTCAGGCGGGTGTGATAGTCCGTTTCATCCTGAAAAAGGGATGACGCATGGAGACATTGTTGAACTTTGCGGTGGCACTTGGAGCATGGATACTGCATCCATTGCCTATTGTCAGAGGGTGTTTGGATATTCTTCGGACTTATTATCGGATAAACATTATCTTCAGCTGCAAACTAATGGAATCGCGCGCATTCATTGTTTCTGGGATTATGTTTCGGCTAAAGACCCGTGGTGGAAGGACAGGTATGGATATGACGTGACCCTTTTTGAAAAAACCGTAACTGCAGGGGGAATCGGCAAGTGGAGTGTGGTGGCGCGCAAGGATTTATGGTTAGAGCATGATACGAGTGCGGTTGAAGATGACTGGGAGTGGAAAGTCGTCTGCTATTCAATAGTAAGTGGTACTGAATATGAGTATAACTTTTACTTAAGAAAAGATTCGAACGGCCTGTATTTGGGGGTTCCAATAACGACGCATAGTGGCAATGTTTGTGACTATATATGTTTCAGGAAAGTTGGGGGCAAAAGCAAATAGGGACAGAACGGTGGTGGTGGGCGCCGAAACCTTGGCAAAAGGGTCTATATAACCGAGGTCACGACATACGACTACACTCCGGTCGATCCGAGCGATCCCGTCCTCCCGGTAGACACCCGCCCGCGCACTGTTGTCAGGAAGCTTAACAACATCGAATGCGAGCGCACGTACTACGTCTATTCGCCACTCACCAACATCGTCGAGCGTGTCGGCACCCAAGGCGCGCCCTACGGCAGCACCAACTCCCTCCGCACCATCACGACCTTTTATCCCGCGGGAGGGCCGACCTCCGTGTCGGCCGCGGAGAATGAAGGGTCAGCGGCACCTACAGGGTCAGACCTGATTACCACAGTAGATTGCCACAGTAGCGGGAGTTTATGATATACTGTTCGGCATGAGACGTTGCAGGATAAAGCTTCCAAATCGGTGCTGTCGCCTGATCAGTCGTGTCACCCACCGCGCGTTTGAAGGATGGCAAGCGGCGAATCGAAAGGGTCGCGCCGCTATGACAAGGAAAACCTACTGTGGCAATCTACTGTGGCAATCAAGTCTGACCCTGTTGCCCTCTGGTATAATATCGGCATGAGAATATTGGCGCTGTTGCTTGTGCTGTTTGGTCCGCTTGTGCTGTGGTCGGCGGACTGGTATTCCGTCCGTCTTCTCGCGAACCCCATCGTGCAGCCGGTGGAGCTTCCTGTGGCGGGGGGAGAGGTGGCTAGCCCCATTCTCGTTAAGACTGGGGAGGGTGTCGCGCGCGCTTTCGCGACAAATGCCGTTCCGTCTGGTAGCGTTCCGCTCGACTCGCTTGCGAGCATCCGCCGCCTCGACGTCGACTCGAGCGTGCGCCTCGTTCCCGCGCGGGCGTTCGAGAACTCGACAGATCTGCGAGTCGTCAGTTTTGAGGGGCGCGTCCGCCGCATCGAGAGCCGCGCCTTTGCCGGCGCTACGAACCTCACTGATATCGTCCTCCACGAGGCGACGTCGGTGCTTGTCGCGTCCAATGCGTTCGCGGGTTGCTCGCGTCGGCTGGCTTGCGTGTATCCGTTCTCCCCAGTCATGACGGCGCAGGATGGTGCCGCGCAGAGCGGAGCACCGATATTCCCGCGCGTCCTCTTCCTTAAGGGCGAGGCCCTAAAAAGCGAACTGTCGAACACGATGGGGTCGGACCCCATAGTAACCCAAGTATATCAATAAGCTGACCCTTTTCTTTGCCGCATGTCGAAACGGGCGCGGCACTTTGCCGCGCTTTCGTTTTTTTGGTATAATGCGCGGCCAATTGTCAGTGTAAACAGGAATCAATAGAAAACGATGAACCGTTCTTCGATACTTCGCCTTTCCGGCATTCTCGCGGCTGTGGCATTAGCGTTTGCGTTTCTTTCGAGCGCATTCTTCAGTTTGGGAGGATTCGCATTATTACATCAGTTAGGACTGGATGGCAGGGTGTTGAACCAGGTCGCTTCAGGAACGCACCTTCCTACAAGCATGCTTCTTGCGGCTGCATTTGGGATATTGTTGCAGGACAGAGAGAATCTTGTGGCTGGGCTGATTGGCGTCGTGCAAGCTAGTGTTGGTTGTATTATCACTTTCACTGGGTTGATTGGCGCATCATGGGTTTATACTATGTCAAGCAGGCCTCTCATTTATTTCGCGCTTGCAGTGATGTATTTTCTTTCGCTGGCTCTCATAAAAAACAATGTGTCGCGCACATTGCGGTTTTGGGCGGTTGCCGCTGCCGCCTATTGTCTTGTCAATCAGCTTGCATGGCAGGGTGTGGAAATCTATAGACGTTGGTATGGCGTCACGATAGACGGAATGCAGACCATTTATGCCGTTTTGGGCTTTTTTACGACGTTGCCGGGCTTGGTGTGCAATGTCATCCTCATTATGTACTTCATCGCGCAAGCCCGCACTAGCGATCGGTGCCAGGCTGCGTTTGACGATGGTGCGGCTTTGCCATCAACAGGTGAAGCTTGATCCGTCCGCAAGAAGTCAGGAATACATCCCCCATCTGCGGTATCGAAACATTTGGGGACAGACCACGCGAAACTGTTATAAAAGGCTTGTTTTGCGGATGGTTTCCGTTTAAAGTGGTAAGTTCTTGTTAAAACCCATGATTTTGCCAAGTTATAATCTTCTTGTTGCTTGATTGCGCACATATATGCTAAAATATGTGCGCACACAAGGAGGAGATATGAATATAACTCTGGCAGCACCTCCCAATGTCATTCAGAATGTTCGGTGTTGGGCTGAAGAGCAGGGGACAAGTCTCAACCAGTATATTCGCGATTTGCTGATTGCGAAGGATCGCGAGATTCGGCGTGAGCGCAAGTCTCTTGCTGACGAGTTCTATTCCTTTGCGATGGCGAACTCTATCGAGATGGAACCTGGATACAAGTATAGCCGCGCCGACGCCGCCGAACGGTTGATGGAGTGTGACAAATGAGGTTCTTTGACACGAATATTCTTGTCTATGCCGCAAGCAATCAGGATCCGCGCAAAAGGGCGATTGCGCTCGATCTGTTGCGCCACGCGCTCGAGGTGAACCACGATGGGGTGATTTCGCTTCAGATACTCCAGGAGTTCACCAACGTCATGCTGAAAAGGTCCCTTGCGACGGACGAGCAGATAGAGGGCTACTATTCGTATTTTTACCGCCTCGTCAGGAGCGAGGTGACGTCTGACATGCTGCGCGATGCAATCCACATCCAGCGCGAATACGGAATCCAATATCACGACGCAGTGATGGTGGCAGCGGCGAAGAAGCTTGGCTGCCATGAAATCGTCACGGAAGACCTGAACGGCGGACAGCTCTACTGCGGCATGGCGGTTGTCAACCCATTTACGGAAATTCGCCAGAGACAACAGGGGCAGACCTGATTGCCACAGCAAAATGCCACACTAGCGGGAGTTTGTGATATACTGTTCAGCATGAGACGTAGCAGGATACATCTTCCAAATCGGTGCTATCACCTGATCAGCCGCGTCTCCCGCCGCGTGTCGCTATGATAAGGAAAACCTACTGTGGCAATTTACTGTGGCAATCATGTCCGACCCTGTTGGTTTTCTTTGCCAATAACAGGATATGTAGCTCGGAGATTCTGGCATGAATGTCACAATAACTTATAAGCGGACAAGAGGGCTATACTATTCTTTTGTAAGACAGTTTTACTTGCGCAGCATTGTCATCTATTTTATTTTTCTATCTATTCTTCCTGTGATTTTGTGCTGGGGTTGCACCTCAGTGATTATCCAGCTCTACGGATTCTTTTCGGGCGCTGGAGTTGTGGATCTCTGGTACCACCTCTTCGTGTCGCTTCCCATAGCCTTGCTTGCGGCCATTGGACTAATAAAGTTGGTTAAGCGGGTAGTCAAAGTTAAACACGAATATACAAGAGTGTATGAATCGTGTCCGATTGAAGCTGACAACGAGATTGATGTCGAGGTGAAGATTGATGACGACGGGATTGGCTTGGGCAAGGAAAAGGTGCGATGGGATGAAATGACACTTGGATTAGCGACGAAGGATTTTTATGCTTTCCTGAGCGCGAGGCCTGTTCTTGTCGGCATACCAAAATATGCGGTTGATGCGGAATTAGGCGAGTATCTTAAGAACAAAATGATGGTGATCAAAGAGAGGCAAAAGGGCCGGGTGCGCCAGGACAATAAACAAGATTTTCGCCTCAACACGCTCTTGAAGTGTGGTGCTGTTTGGGGTGCGCTTGTCGTGGGGTGTCTTGTCGCCACCTTGGTGTTTTGCGGAGCCAATT
>CADCGZ010000007.1 GCA_902801025.1 uncultured bacterium
GGGGATGTTGTTGACGCCCGCGCCAGCGCGCGCGACGGCGAGGAGATTAGGGCCAGGGACGAGCTCGTCCATCTTGGCGCTTCTCACGAAGACGGCGTCTGCCTCTTCGAACTTCTCGGTACGGGCGTAGTTTTCGCCCAGGTTGTTTAGCCCGCAATCCGCAATCGGATTGAGGCAGTTGTATTTGTAGTTCATTTTCTGCTTTCTTCCGTAGAGTTTATCATGGAATTTGCCGTCACGCATGACGACAGCAGATATTATACCACATTTTACCCCCCGCGCGTCATAACGGTTTCGGCAAACCCGGACAGCGGAGAAAAAGTCACATACCTGACAACGGCGCTGCTGTCTGCATTCAGTTCGACGCGCGGCAGGTAGTCGAACGCGGCGAGAGACGCAAAGTCCACGCCCTTCTCGAACAAGCCGAACAGGCTATCGCCGTCATCGGAGTTTGGCGAGAACGGACCATGCCCGACCAGGAACTTCTTTAGCCCCGTCACAAGCCACTTCAGCTTGTGCAAGGCCGGTCGCCTCAGCTTGAACTGGCTGGCAATGTAGTCGAGCAGAACGATGTCAAGTGTCGCGATGGCGGGATCCCCGACAAGTCGCATGCGCTCTCGTACGTCTTCGCAGAAGCCCCCTTTGCCGTCGGTCAAGAAGAGCGTCTTGAATCCGTTCTCCGAGTCCCCTTCCTCCAGGCACGACAACCGCCAATCTGGCTCGAGCTCAAGCCCAGGAAACAACTTGAGGAATCGCGCAAACCACGATTTCCGCTTGCCGGTATCAGCATGCGCGACTGCGGCCATGTATCTGGCCCTGCTTTTATAGTCCTCCTCCACGACTGTCGACGGCACATAGCAGGCCGCCAACTTCATAAGTCCATCCATGACGGCATCGCAATGCCGCGAAAGCTCGTTCTCGGGATCGTCGCCCAAAGCGAGGATCATCAAAGTCTCAATGCGGTCGCGCTCCTTCTCGCGAAGCTCAGTCGGCAGCTTCCTGTAGTCCCGCAGCCGCTCGTCGACTTCCTTGACTTTACTAGCATCTATCTGTTGCCTGATCATACTTTATCTTCTTGTTACTTTCAACTGAAGGAATCAATTATACATACGAAATTACAACAAGCAGCATCTCTTCACCTCACAAACAGAAGACCCCATTAATTCTGCCCAATTACTTCAAGGACTCGTCTTTATGCTGCAATTGGGGGACTTGAATGTCGCCATCTTCAAGAAGTCCACAAGAAACAATATCGAGCTTGATCTTTCCAGAGCGAAGGTCACTAATTAGGTTGGCCACCTGCTCGCGAACTGCCCAAATATGGCTACCATCTGTCTTCTTACACAATGCGCCCATAGCTTTCTCAAACCGCTTCTTGAGCTTTGCCCGTTGCTTTTTGACTTGTTTGTCGCCAAGTTTCGGCTTGATATCCTTAAAGGTGGAAACCATATCAGCAAACTGCATATTCATAGTTCTAGCGAAGGCTTCGCAAAGACGCCCGTATTCAGGCGAGCCTTTACTTATTGGCGAATTAAGCAGCCTCTTCATCTCGCGACCAAGAGCCCCTGGTGCAAGAAACGCAATCGGCATGATCGACTCTTTTTCACTGACTCGTTGATATGACACATCAATATAATTGTCGTAAATAGTTATTATAAAATCCCGATTATTTGTGATGTTGTAAATCTTCTTGCCACCGTTTGAAAAGAGATGCCCAACCTTGTTCAATAACCCACCACAGCTCCTTTTTGACCGACAATCGCGAACACTAGCATTGCAGTCCTTATACTTAAACTCGAGAAGATTCATACACTCCTCGACAAGTCTGCACATCTCCCTAGTAGTTGACGCTTCAGTAAAAGTAATCTTATAGGACAACTTCTTATCAATTAGCCGCTCAATGCATTCTGCATGTTCTATTGATTTAAACCCAATAACCACACCATCCTGTGTATATTCTTTATCCACACCAAAAAGAGAAGGTTCCCATTCGTCTTTTTCGTCGCATTCAGAGTCCTGCGACTCAACCCCTGTAAAGTAGTCAAGGCGGCAAGCATCATAAGACCTAGCATCCTTATTGATTCCAACAAGGTTCTTCCGTGAGCAAACAGAGTCAATGAAGAACGACAGCGACCCGCGGAACTCCTCAGCAGGAACCTTACCAGAGCCTTCACCGTTAAACTCCTCAACAAACCCATCCATCTTTTCAATAAACTCCCGGCGAATCAGACTAGTAATTCGCACAACAGCCGACGCAATTTCATCCGGCCTTCCGGGCTTGCCTACATTCATTTCCTTTGCGAAAACATCATTAAGCCTCTTAGCTATATCCACAAGCTTATTATCAGCATCAGGGCATTTCTCATACTCTCGCCCAACGAAGATAAAGAAGGTGTTAAACTCCCCTTTGAGCATCTCCCACAACTGTACCATTCCCTTCTGGAAATCCTTAGTATCGGTAGCCCACTTCTGAAGCACCTTGCGTTGCTCGTCCTCTACCACATTAAACGCAGGATCCGCAAGTTGCAGAATCATCGCATAAGCTCTTGCAAAAAGCGTCTTGACCGAGGCAACCTCCTTTTTACGGAATTCCTCAATCTCCCCTTTGATCGTCTCGCTGACATCTTTGTCCGAATCGTACTCAACGAGAACAATTCTTTGATTCCGCATGCAATTCTTTATACGACTAATCCGATCATATGCAACTTTATCACCATTCATCTTCTGCAAAGCAGTTAAAAGCACAGAGCTAACAGGCAACATCGCCTCTCGCATGACAAGTATTTCAAGACAAGACACTGCTTGCTTATACCACTCGACGCGTACTTCGCTCTCCGCATCGGACAGAGCAGGGCTTCCGTCTTCCGACTCTCTCTCTTCCTTTGCCTTCAACTCAACAAATGCCGCGCCATAAATCATCGCTATCTTAAGTAGCAATTCTGAATTATCCATCGCAAGACGACGGACGCTCATCAGCTTGTCACCATCTTCAAGTAGCGCAGCAGCCCACCCGCCCCGCTCCTCTTTGACGATACTGATGTACTTCAAACGTGCATCTGCGGAGAAAAAGTCTTGACGAAGAAGATGGGAATCACACTCAATGTATTTACCAAAACAAGATTTCGCCTCGTTAAGATACCGTTTCCTTATCTCTTCGCGGCTTGTTTTCTCAATTTCATCATCAGAAACAGTCTTGAGCGGTAGCTGCGTAATTTCAAGTGCCGCAGAGCCAAGTTCATACCAAAACTGAGGGTAGACAGAGAAATCCTCCCGCCGCTGATTAAGTTTTGCAAAACGGAGGAATGGGTCATATTCACTTTTGGCTTCATTGTACCAATCAATCTGTGTTTCCGTAAGTCTCCATTCGTCTTTGAACTCGTAAGCATCCGAAAGCCGCCAAGCACATTCAAAGAGTTCAACACGTAGCGCATGGAGCTGCTCCACTGCTGCTCGCTCCAACTCCCACATTTTATCCTCAAACTTCTCTAGCTCCTTCGCATCGTCCTTCCTTTTATTCGCATACATGCTTACACCAACCACAGCTGCTGTCGCCGCTAGCGCGATTGGATTGCCGACGCAAACGATAAGCGAACTGCCACCAGACAGAAGCTTATCCATGACAGCCCCATTCACCTTCCTCTCATGGCGCACTTGAAGACGCCTGCGTTCCATGTCACTCAACCTAAAGAAGGAGATAGTGTCTAGCAACTTCCGCATAACCTTAAGCAAGGCCTCATCCTTGATGATGGACTCAATGTTTAGATTATTGAGAATGGCATTATATTCCTGCTCCATCGCAACAAGATTGTTCTTGGCAATGATCTCAGAGACAGATGCCGTACACATGTTAAGTGCAGTTGCCGCCCGAAGCTTGTTGGCATCGCTGCGCTTGAGAGAGACATCGATCTTGGTTATGGAACGAGATCTATCGTTTCTGGAAAAGAATTGCGTGAAGATATTGTTCATGGCTTCCTCCTTAAAATGATTGAGACGCAGACAAGTCAAGCGTCGCCACTATCGGCACGTGATCAGACACACTCTCTTTATAAGAATGAAACATCTGGCTCGACCCTGCGTACACAAGCTCGGGAGCGTCAATACGCTGTACATTTCTTATATAATCGCCAACTCGTCCAACTTCGAAACTGAAGTGATCATAATCATTGACATATGAACCGTCATTACCCGGTGTTTGATTCATGGCAGAATTTGGCTGAGCTCCGGCAAACGCCTCGTCGTTCCCGAACAACCGCAACACGCCATTGTAGACCAAGGGGAAAAAGCCTAGACCAGCAGAATTATCCACCCTAACATCCGGCTGGCCATCCGATCTTAGGTCCAATGTACAAATCGTTGTTTTATCCCTTTGCACGGACATCATTGTCGGCTGTCCTTTGAACAATTTAGGGCGCGCATTAACAGCGGCGAGCATGGTGTACTTCAAGTTATAGTCCCCAGCGATGATCGCATATGTGCAAAAGCGCCTGCTAAAACGCGGATATATGTCATTAACGATCTTAGAATATTCATATGCCCTCATTGCCGCGCCTCCATACCACTCCGGATGCGACGACTGATAATTGTCAGGGCTAAATATGATATGCGTGTTTAACACACATAGTTCGTACCTCAATTCACCCAACCGCGTCGTGACAAACCTCGCGACCATCGGCGGACGCTTTATCGAGGTGTATCTCGTCATCAATTCTGGCAGCACCTCATTCCCATCGTCGTCCTTTGCAAGAGTCACACAGTTCTCATCCCACAGGAAGGCGTATCCTTCACGATTATTACGCCATGTCTGTTTTTTGTCAAAGAATGCACGCCATTCACGATTTGCGCCACCAGACACACGAAGCTTGCCTATCAGATTGTCGATTGACTGCTGGTCAATTATCTCCTGCAACGCAAGCACGTCCGCACCCGACTTCACGATCACCTCGGCCACTACATCATAGTTCTTGGCAAACACACGATTCGTGTTAGAACTAAAGTTACAAAGATTTAAAGATCCTATCGTCAGTGCCATAAGCAAAAACCTAATATAGACCACATGTCTGACTTGCAGATGAAAATCAACAAAAATTCAATTTACCAATATTAGTAATTACGACAACCATGTCAACTTGTGCAGTGATTAACATGCCACAGCTTCACAGTATACCGCACAAGGCAAGGCTAGACAAAACCTGCCTTGCGCGGCCACCGTTACCATGTTCTATCTATTATAGCACTATTTTTTCTTTGCGACCTTCTTTGCGGGGATCTTTTTTGCTGTTGGCTTCTTGTTTGCCGGCTTCTTGGCAGTTGGTTTTTTATCCAACTCCTTCTTCACATAATGCGTCCCCACAGCTGTCGCAGCGACCCCAATCATGGGCAGTCCAAGCACCGTTGCTGCACCAGCGGCAATGGCCTCTGCCTTATGCTTTTTGAGAAATGTCAATACTTCTTTCATGTTCATTGTATTTATTCCTTTCGTATTTGTTAACTTTAACAGATTAATTTTCCTAGATTCAAATTTATAGTTGAAACATTTGCATTATAACACAGTATCAAACAAGTTGCAACATGCTTCGACTTGATTGTGGAAATGATAATATCTCGTGGTCCTGCAAAGAAGAGAGTTCTATGCTGAGCTCGGCGTTCCACCACCGGCAGGTGGCGCATTTCATTTCCATAATCCGACAGAAAGCTGGCATATCAAATTCACATATTTATCATTTACCGTATTTCTTCCAAATCAAATATGTGCGAAGAAATTTCAAGGATGCCTCGACTATATCTTCTTTTTCATCCCTATTCTTGTATTCGTAGTATGCTGCAGCCTTTTCTCGCGTGAACTGGCGGTAATCCGAGGACCTCGCCATTTCTTTTAGACGGTTTAGAATCTCACTCGCTCTGGCAAGAGGTTCCATTTTATCAAGATAGGCTAGCTCTTTGTCCATTTCAGCTTCGTACTTTGCCATCTCTTTTTCAAGACGCGCTTTTTCCATTGCCGCCTTCTCCGCAGATTCCTTCTCTGCTTTCTTACGTGCAGCAGCAAGCGCTTCTTTATTTTTTCTTAATTCCTCTTCAAAGCGCTCTATCTCCTTCTTGTCGACAATCTTAGCATAAGCTTCAACCGTAGACCCAGCGCCTAAGGCAGTCGTATAAGAATAGGTCCCTTTTCGCACATAAATGCCTTCTTTCAATTGCGCACCGTCAACATAGCCACCATCTTGCGTCATGATAAAAACTATCTTGTCATTCGAGCCAGATCCTGAAAAAGCACTAAACCGTTCGGCTTCTTGCTCAAACATGTTCTCAAGATAATTGCCTGACCCATACACATAATGTACTAAGATACCGTCATCCGTCACACTTAAGACTTGTACTGCAGGATTCTGTCGATGTCGAAATGCCGTCCCAAACGCGGGTGTCGCCGTATGCTGGAAAATGTTCGAAAATGAGAGATCGCTAGCCTCAACGAATGCTCCGCCAGGCATTCTACCAACACCCCATCCTACGACGAGTGAAAAAATTAAAATTGACGGCAAGGCAATTTTATCAACAATCGGCGTTAGCGGGCGATTCTTTACCTGAAGAAAAAGCCCGATCAGCACATAAGCGACGAAAAGAACGGCAAAAAGCAACAAGGCATCTAAAAGAAACCATGCACAAAGAACAACCAGGACAACACCTGCAATCTTCCATACAATAGGAGGAACCTTTCCATCCAACTTGGACTTGATTTCAGCGGCTTTTTCTTTTGTTGCCTCCGCTGCGGCACGCGCCTTCTCTACATCTTCTGGACGCGCTTCCGTGGCCTTCTTTACGGCCTTTCCCCACCCCAGAGCGAGCAGATTCTTCAGCACTACCAGTTTCTCGAGTGCAGCCGACTTAAATGCTGCAAATGAGATCTTTTCCATAATCGTCTTCCTCCTTTATGTTTATACAAAAAAGTGCGTCGTTCTGTTCCTTTGTCGGAGGCCCTAGCACAGGCCGGTTGGAAAGGAGACAGGACGACGCACCAGAGGAGCAGCCATCCGCTTCTTCATCCAACCGTCTTTCAAGTGCTAGTTTTCCGACGTGGAGAAGCGACTTCAGGATCACGCGGATTTCTCCCCGCGCTTTCCCATGCCCGCATTATACCACACGAAACACGAAAAACGCAACGGGTATTTCCGCGCGCCCTCCGGCGCGCCGCCCTGTCCATACACACATACGAACGGCAACCGGGGCCGTGACAAAATTTGCTATAATAATTCCGATGCGGCAGATCGGAGAGTATGACATCATAGGCGAGGTAGGGCGCGGCGGAATGGGGACTGTCTTCAAGGCCGTCCACCACACGCGGCAGACCGAACACGCCATCAAGGTCTTCAATGTCGCAAATGCCGCGAACCGCCCTGCCCTCGCGAAGAAGTTCCTTGCCGAAGCGAAGCTCGCCACAATAATTCGCCACCCCAATATCGTCCGCATCACTGACAGCGGAACAGATGGAGACGGGAACCCATATCTTGTCATGGGCTTCGTCGGCGAAGGTCATACCCTTGCCGACCGTCTCGCATCTCGCCCGCCGTCGCCAGACGAAGTTCTCCGTCTTTACGGCGAAATCCGCTCCGCACTCGCTTGCTGCCACGGACACGGCATCGTCCATGCCGACCTGAAAGCCGAGAACGTGCTGCTCGACCCAGACGGACGCGCCGTCCTAGCCGACTTCGGCATCGCGCGCGTCCTCAATCCCGAGTTCCGCGCCGGACTATCTCTTGCGACTGCGACACTCCCCGTGAATCTCGGCACGCCATACGCCCTCGCTCCTGAATGCGTCCGCGGCGAATTGGCGACGCCCGCCTCGGATGTCTATGCCTTTGGCGTCCTTCTCTTCAAGCTGACTACCGGCATCTGGTTCGAGGGCTCGCCTCGCCTTCTCAGACAAGTCCGCGAGCTCGCGCCAGAATGGGCGCCGCTCCTCACGCACATGCTCGCAAGCGATCCCGCACGACGGCCAGCCGATGCGCGAGCACTCCCTGAAAACCCACTTGCCGCGAGATCGCACCCATGGCGGCTCGCACTTGCACTAACAATTGGCGGGCTGCTCGCTGCCGCTGCTACCGGCCTCATCCTGCACGACAAGCCAAGCGAGATCCAAACGAAACCACAGTTAGTCAAGGCCGCCGACATCCGCGGCGGATATGTTCCGTATGCCGTCCTGACTCCCGCCGACACGCTCGTCCTCACGAGTGCAGTCCACTTCGGCACTGTTGTGCTGCCGGACACAAACGGCTTTGTCCATATCCGTGCACCAAAGAATTTCTCAGGAACGCTGGTCAGCGCCGACCATGCAGAAGGGAGCCTGTACAGCCAGTTTCACGTCGACAGGGAACCAGGCATGCGGGTATTCATAGTAGGCAACCAGAAAATCGTCATCAAAAGGCAATGAGCGCAATACCAGACACACCGAAGACGCTTCTTGACGATCTCGCCCGCGGCGAACAGCTCGACGAGTTCAGATGGCGAACTTTCGACGAACTCTACCGCCCCGTCGTCGCCTGCTTCCTCATCCAGAGGTTCGGTTCGCTCGCGCACGACGCAGACGACATCGTGCAGGACGTCATGGTGCGGCTCGTGGCTATTCTGCGCGATGGAAAATACGAGCCATCGCGCGCGCGGTTCCGCACCTTTCTCCGCGTTCTCGTGGCAAACATCGCAATAGACCGCCTGCGGAAGCTCGAACGCTTCAAGCAGATCCCCCTCGAAACGCTGGAATGGGCAGGCAACCGGACTTCCGATGTCAACCTAAGGTTCCTCGACCGACAATGGGCGGAAGCATGCTACCAGGCGGCGCGGAAGCATGTCCTTTTCAACGCTCCAATCGCCGACAATCACCGCGAAATCTTCCTCGCGCTTGAGCGAGGCGAGCCAACGCGCGATGTCGCCAATCGATTCGGCGTCACGGAAGCCGCCATAAGGCAGATTCGCCATCGAACAAACACGGCCATAACATCATTTGCCAGCGAACTTGCCGAAGCATAATTGCAGTTACTTTGTCGACAACACGACAAGAGGCGGGAAATCTACATGCCCAGGAGAAGCGCGAGGTTCGCGCAGGCGACGGCGTCATAGAGCCCGTCGTGCCACGTGCGGCCCTCGATCTGCGGCACCTGGCCGAACATTTCGCAGAGGTCGCCGAGCTTATATGACGGAAGCTTCGGGTATCTTGCCTTCGCAAGCTTCATCGTATCGACCCACGGGCCCCACTTCGTCAGCGGCGCGACGCGCGTAAGGATCGTCCGCTCACACGCGATGTTGTGCGCGACAAGGCGCACGCCCATGAGCTTCGGCGCCCATGTCTCGAAGGAGCTCTGCAAGGTGCCGAGAGCGTCTGGTTCGTGTGCTCGCGCCGGCGCTCCTTCGACATCGAAAAACCACTCGCCCGCCTCGACTATTACGCCATCCTCGACGCGCGCGAACCCGAGCTGCCACGGCTCGTTGTCGCAGCCGAAGTCGTAGCCCGTCGTCTCGAAGTCTATCGCGAGGAAGTTCACGGCTCAATCACCACCTTAGTTCCGCTTCGGCACATCGCGTAGAGCCGCGCGGCGTTCCAGTTCGCGAGGCGAAAGCATCCGTGCGAGCCGGTGAATCCGATCGACTCGGGGCGCGGCGTTCCGTGAATCCCGTAGCCGGGAAGGTTGAGCCCCAACCACGCGACGCCGACTGGGCAGTTCTCGCCTTCCGGCCAGATGTGCCGCTGCACCTTCTTCCCTTGCGGCGTAAAGTCAGGCGTGTAGGTGAAGTTCGGCCAAGGAATGCATGTTGTGATCTTTAGTTCGCCATGAGGCGGAACCTTCGCCTTGTCAGCCGCGATTGAACACGGGAAGAATGCGAGGAGCTTAGATTCGGCGTCGTACACGCGAATCTCGCTCAGCGAAACCGATATCTTCACAAGCGCGGCCTCTGGGCGCTTCGGACGGTTCGGCATCCCCCTCTCGCCAGCAGCAAGCTCTTCTTCTATCGAAGGGAAATTAGGAATGACGAGCTTAAGCCCCGGCTTCACGTTCTCCCAGTCGACGCCTGGGTTCATTTTCGAAAGCGCGATCTGCGAAAGGTGTCCGCGCTCCGCGAACATCTCCTTTATCGACTCGTAGCCCATGCGAGGAAGATCTGCACGCTCTGCGGGATCGTCGGGAATCTTGACGAGCGCGGCTATGTCGGCGCGCGTCACCTCGACAACGCGGAACGGCTCTGGCGCATTTGCAAAGTAGCGGTCGCACGCCTGTTCCGGCGTGGCCGCGAGCGCTGGCTTGCGGGCGTTCGCGCGGGTATACTCGTAGAGCCGAAGCGCCCGTTCGGACTTCGCGCCCCACTGCCCGTCGATCGTGCTGCACGAAAAGCCCGCGCGGTCGAGATGAATCTGGACGGCGAGCGCCTTCGAGTCGGAGAAACCGAGCGCGGCGAACAAGGCGAGCGCGGCAATCGTCATTCCGGCAACGCCTCCCCCTTGAGCGCGGAGAGGACCTTGATTGCCTGCACGGTCTCGCGAACATCATGAACCCTGACGACGCTCGCGCCATTCATCGCGGCCCACAGCGCAATCGTAAGATTGCCCGCGAGGTCCTTGCCAGGAACCTTCTCCCCCGTAAGCCGCTTTACGATACGCTTGCGGCTCGCACCGATGAGAACGCGCCCCTTCTTCGCAAGCTCTGGGATAGTCTGCAAAATCTCAAGGTCCTCCTCGCGAGTCGTTCCAAACCCTATCATCGGGTCAAGATAGATGGGGACAGACCCCAGAGACTTGGGGACAGACCCCAGAGATTTTGCAGGTATTACAAGTTCTGCGCCGCTTTTAGAGCAAATCTGCAACATATCCAAAACGGGCTCTGGATAGACACAGTTGACAATTGTCGCGCCAGCCGCGACGGCGCGCTCGGCAGTCTCAGGATGATAGGTGTCTACCGAAAGTTGAAAATTTGAAGAGTTGAAAGGTTGAAAAGCAGGGGTCGCCAAACCCTTGAGAACGGGCTCAATACGCGCCCATTCCTCTTCCCATGATATTGGAGTAGCGCCAGGGCGCGTCGACTCGCCGCCAATGTCGATAATCGCAGCGCCTTCCTCAATAAGGTTCTTGGCGCGGCGGATCGCCTCTTCCGGGGTGTTGAACTTCCCGCCGTCGGAAAACGAGTCCGGCGTGACGTTGACGATGCCCATCACCTTGCACATGGCACTACTTCTCGCTCTTCTTCTCAGCGTGCTCCTTGAGCGCCTTGCGCAACATGTCGAAGTGTTTTTCCTCTCCCTCGATAAGTTCCTTCTTGCGCTCTTCAAGGGCCTCGGGAACTTTCATCGCCTTCGCATCTACAAAGCACTTCTCGATAAGAGGCACATACTTGGGGTAGACTTCCTCGAACATGACCTTCTTGGCATAGGCCATGGCATCCTGCTGGTACTTCTGCCGTTCGGACTTTGGCATCTTCTTGTCGGGTTTCGGGAACTTCGCCTTGACCTTCTCCATCGCCGCATCGGAGTCTTTCCGCATCTCTGCGTCATGGCGGTTCAGGACGTCTTCGATCGGCTTGATGTACTTCTTTATCTCAGGGGCGAAGCGGATCTCCTCGTCGAGCATCTGGAGGTACTTCTCGGGGCCTCCCGCCTGATAGCCGGTCCGCATAACTTCCTCGCCCTTCGAATCGAGCACGACGACAGTTGGGTAGCCCTCGATGCCAAACTTCTCAACAAGCTTCGGGTTGTTCTTCGCGGCCTCTGGAGTGAGAAGCGACTTGTCGCTCGGAGAGTCGACCATCAGGAGAACGTACTTCTCCGCGGCGCCCTTTCGGAACTCGTCAGTCGCAAACACTTCCTTGTCAAGGCGCTTGCACCATCCACACCAGTCGCTCCCCGAGAAGTCGACAACAACGTACTTGTTCTCGACGGCGGCCTTCTTGAGGGCGGCATCGTAGTCGTCGAGCCATCCTTCGGGCGTTGAGGTCTTGGCGAACGCAGCCAGCGCAAAGAGCGCGGCGCACAACATTGCAATCTGTATTTTCATGTCCACATTATACCCCAATCCCAAGCCGCTCGTCAATTGCGAACGTGAACGGGTTTTACTCCCAAGACGGCCGAGGTCATTGCCTCGGCTTGGCGCCGACAAGTTCGTCAAGCCGCTTGAAGATTGCGACAAGCCTCTCGCGGTCAAAGCGCGGGTCTTTAGCGCGCGCGACAAGCGTCTCTGGATGGAACTGGACGCCTGCAGCGGGATAGTCGTCGCTCTCAATGGCCTCCGGCACGCCGTCAGGCGCATAGGCCGAGATGCGGAAGCCGGGCGCTACGTCCTTCACCGCCTGGTGGTGGTGGCTGTTCACCTGCAAAGGCTCCGTTCCGACTATGGCGGCAAGGCGAGACCCCGCGACCGCGCTCACAGTGTGTGCCGGTGGATTCGTCGCCGCGCCCTCGTACGGCCAGGGGAACGCTCCCGTATGGAGTTTCGTAGCCCCCGCCGGCGGCACAAACTCGCTCGGCAAGTCCTGCCAGAGCGTCCCGCCGAAATAGACGTTGATCATCTGTACGCCGCGGCATATTCCGAACACGGGAAGCCGCCGCGACTTCGCAGCGTCGAGAATTGCGAACTCAAATGCGTCGCGCTCAAGATTCACCCTGCCGAGCGCGGGGCTTCGCTCCGCTCCGTATCTGGCAGGATTCACGTCTTCGCCGCCAGGTAAGAGAAGCACGTCGAGCCGAGAGACGACGGCCTTAAGCGCATTTGTGTCGTCCGTGCGCGGAATTATGACAGGTACATGGCCTGCCTGAACAAGCGCTTCGGAGTAGTAAGATTGAACGTTCACGGAATCTGGCGTTACGCATCTATCCGACACGCCGACGAAGAGAGACGACGCAACGAGGAAAACAGCCGCTATGCTCATGTTGCAGATCCTTTCAAGAGTGAATCCATTTCGACCGCCTCGGCCACGGGGCCGAAGCTCCTGCGGTGCTCGGGGCACGGGCCGAGCCGCGAAAGCGCTTCCAGATGGTCCTTCGTCGGATAGCCCTTGTGCTTTGCAAAGCCGTAGCCGGGATAGAGCGCCTCAAGCCGAAGGCAGTCGGCGTCTCGCGCCGTCTTTGCGAGAATCGATGCCGCCGCGATAAGAAGAGACTTCGCATCGCCCTTCACGACGTTCACGGCGTGCGGCAACGTCTTCACCGGAAGCCCGTCTACAAGAATGTGCTCCGCGCCGACTTCATCCGCCGCCCTTCGCATCGCGAGATGCGTCGCGTTCAGGATGTTTAGCTCGTCGATCTCCTTCGGGCTCGCACTCGCGATTGCCCACCTACAGCCGTCCGTCGACTTGATGACCGCCGCAAGACGCTCGCGCTTTTTCTCCGTCAATTTCTTCGAGTCGTTGATCTCGCTCCACGCGCCGACGAGCAGCTGCTCCGCGAGCGCAAGCGGAACAGACACGGCCGCGGCATATACGCCGCCCGCGAGAGGACCGCGCCCCGCTTCGTCGATTCCCATAACTGGATCGCCTACCGTCTTCTCTATCTCAAGCGAAACTGCCACCGCACATCCTCACCACTTCAACTCTCCAACTCTTCAACCTTTCAACTCTTCAACTTTTCAACCTTTCAACTTTTCAACCTTATAAACAAAAAGCGCGGCGAATGGGCCGCGCTTCCCGTTTTAATCGACGAACCATCGATTACCAGCGAGTCTCGCGACGAGGGCCACGATCGCCATAGCCGCCACGATCACCGTAGCCGCCGCGTCCGCCGCCATAGCCACCGCGTCCACCGCCGAAGCCGCCACGACGCTCTTCGCGAGGCTTGGGCTGCGACTCATTGACGCGGACCGTGCGTCCGTCGAGTTCGTGTCCGTTGAGGGCGTCGATCGCGGCCTGCGCCTGGGTGGCGTCGGGCATCGTGACGAAGCCGAATCCCTTGCTACGGCCGGTCATGCGATCGGTCACGACACGAACGGCGGTAACTTCGCCGAATTGCGCGAACGCCGCCTTGAGTCCATCGTCGGTGGTCGCGTATGCGAGGTTACCAACATAGATTTCCATCTTGATTCTTTCCTTCTTGTGTTCCGTCTCGCCGGGAAAGCACGCGCCCTCGCCGCTTCGACACCGCAAATTCTACCAATTTTGCCGCCGCCGCGTCAATGGCTAACAAACAACAATTTTCACTGACTGACTGGAACTGGCGTGCGCTCGTCGCCATCTTTCGCAGGCCAGATGAGCGTGACGACGACAGACTCACTGGAAATCGTCTTGCCGGAAAACGCCATAAGCGCATACCTCACCGTCACCCGTTTGCCGTCGGAAGTGGCATCATTGCTCTTGTAGCCCTCGACAATGTCGCTATCGAACATCACGGTGATCTTCGCCCCATCCGCGATCTCGCACTGTATTTCAAGTTCCGCGTCGGCTGCACCGTTCCGCAGATTGCAGACGACCTTCGGCGGCGCATCAAGCGGCGCGATTGCAGCCGCATACCGGAGCTCACCGCTCTGCGCAGGGGCGTGAGACTTCCGTTCGCCACCCGAAAGGAACACGACTTCCATCGGCGCGGAAATCGGAGAGACGAACCTTTCACGGTCGAGCGTGAACTTCTTGATGCTCTCCGGCACCTTCGGCCCCTTCACGTCCGCGAACTTTGGCGGACGAATGACTTCTGGCGCAGGGCCATGCCATGTTGCCGAGGGCGGCGTAAAGTCGATGTCTACTTCCGCGATTTCCGGCGGCGCCTCGCGCACTTCGTGTGCGTCTGCGAGTTCGATGGTCGCGTCTTCCTGCACGATGTCAACGGTATGGAAGCTATCGCGCCAGTTGCGGACGATCTGGCGACCAGAGTCCATCATAAGGACATACCACGCCGCGAGGCACACAACGAGCGACGCCGCTATCTTGAGCATGACCGACATCCACGCAAAGCGCGGCAAATCCGCCGCGCGCGGCTCGGCGAACGGGACGAGCGTCCCCTCTCCGACAAGGAACTCGCGCTCGTACTTCGCCTGCACACCGTCGCCCACAGTGACGCGCCCGGGATTCGCCGCGGCAATTGCGCCGCGTATTTCCGCGAGGTCGGAATCGGAAATCGCGTCGACTCGCCAGCTGCGCGACGCGAAGCGGCGCGAAACGACAGTCGTGTTCCAGAGCTGAAAGACGCGCTCGCCCACCATCAGCTCGCGATCAGAGGCGGGTGCACAAAAAGGCGAAATTGGAACAATGCGCCATCCGGAAAGACGGCGGTCTTCGACGACGAGCGCGACGAGCGGGCGGTTCGTGTCGGCAAATATCCTTATCTCCCCGACGACGACATCGGCGTCGAACTCTGAATCTGTCTTCGGCTCAAGACCAACGATCGGCGGAAGCTGTGTGCCACGCCGGTAGAGCTGCCACTCATTTAGAAACGCGGCGTTCATTCTTCCACCCCCAGTTCTTTTTGAAGGTCGCGCGGCAAATGCGCCGCGGTTGCAGCGACGAGGACGCGCGCGAAAAGAGGCGTGTCCGCAAGCTCGACATTGCGAAGCTCCCGCTCAAGCGCCGCAACAACTTTCTCACGCAAGGCGTAGGCCTGAGACTTCCCCGCGCCAAGCGCAGCGAGTATGCAGGGCTCGGTGAGCGAGATGTCGTGCGAGGTGGCGTAGACGAGAAGCGAGGCGGAGTCTTGCGCGAGGCGCGCGCGCTGCGCGACTGCGGCGATGACGCGCTCTGCGTCATCGCGAAGCGGCTCTTCATCGAGGAAGTCGAGCGACTGCGGCTCTTCCGACTGTTCGACGGCTGCGAGGTTCGCGTCTCCAGCATTTTCCCAGACGAGACGGCGACGACCGTCCTCTCCAGCGACAGTGCGCGGCTTCCAGCCCTTGATGACCGATATCCAGTCGAGAGCGATGTCGCGGACGCGGCCCGAGCCGGAGCCGAAAAGAGTGCCGCAGACGAAGTCAACCATCTCGAGCCCTTCGTCCTTGATGCGGTGGGCGAAGTAGGACTTAAGCGGTTTCTTTTTCTCGCGCGAGCCCTTGAGCTTGAAATACGAGTCGAAGAAGGCAACCGGATCTTCCCCTCCCGCGTCTTCGCGCGAGATTCCGGCGCGGGCGAGTCGCGAGTAGAGCGCAGACGAAACCTGCTCGCGCAGCCGAGCGGCAAACTCGGGGCGACAGAGGTCGACCGAACAGATTTCAAACCATTCGGTCCAGGCCTCGTCGCCAGCGTAGCGGTCGTTCAGCACTTCCTCCCTTTCGTGCGCCTACGCCTTGGCTTCCCAGCCGTTCGAGTCGCCCGGACGGGATAGCGGGATGCCCTTCCCCGTGCCGTTGGCGAACTCCATCCTCTCGGGATCCCAGTCGAAGCCGACGTCGTGCTTGTAGCTCATGTTGGCGAGAAGGCAGAGCGCACACGCCCTGCCGCCCGTCTCGGCTGGCGTAATCGGCGGCTTGCGAGACTCGACGCACGCGCAGAAGTCGCGGACGTGCTGCGCGGTCCTGTAGAGCCAGTCCGGCATGGTCGGCGGCTTGAGCGAGAAGTCGCGGGCGTACCGCTCGCTCCTATAGAGCCCCGCGCGCGCAATGACGTCGGCGTATTTCTTCTCGATGAAGGAAAGCGAGGCCTCGAGAGAGGGATCGCCCACGAGGGAACGGATGGAGGACGTGGCGATCTTCTCCGGCATGAATTCGCAGGTCTGCAGCTTGCGGCGGATGTCGCGCGTCGGCTTCACGAGGCCGGTACCAGTCCAGACGGCGATCTTCTCGCGGTTAACGGCGACAATGCCCTTGTCGCCGTAGAAGACCGTCCCCCAGCCGTGCTCCTCGCCCTTGACGAGCGAGAACGGCCCATGGTAGAGCTCTACGTCTCCATACGGCTTCTTGAAAAGCATGCGCACACCAAACTGCCGGCGGCCACCGTGGAAGAGGTCGGTCGAATGCGGCTCGTCGGAACGGATCACCCGATAGGGGCCTGAGCGGTCCATGTCGAGACCCCATTGCGCGATGTCGAGGTGATGCGCACCCCAGTCGCCGCAGTAGCCGGACGCAAGGTCGTCGTCGCAACGCCAGAACATCGGGTAGAACATGTGGATGCCGCGCGGCGCGAGCTGGTCGGAATAGGGGCGCATCGCCGCAGGCCCAAGCCACATCGTCCAGTCGACGTCGGGATTTGGAGCGCCCTCCGCCGCCGCGTTCTTCGGGTCGTCCCAGAAGCGCACCGGCTGCGAAGGCCCGCCGAGCTTGGAGTCCGCGTGGCCAAAGTTTACGTCGACATACCAGACGTTCCCGATGAGCCCGCCACGCACGAGTGCAACGGCGTCGCGGAACTCGCGCGAACTGCGCTGCATGGAGCCGGTCTGGAAGATGCGCCCGAACTTTCTCTCCGCCTTGACGAGCTCCTTCGTCTCCTGCACCGACCAGGCGAGCGGCTTTTCGCAGTAGACGTCCTTCCCGCGCCTCATCGCCTCGATGCAGATGTACGCGTGCCAGTGGTCGGGCGTCGCGACGCAGACCATGTCTATCGACGGGTCCGCAAGCACCTCGCGGAAGTCCAGGACGATCTTGCACGTGCCCACCCCCTGGACGTCGTCGACCTGCTTCGCACAGCCCTTCGCGCGCACGACGTCGCAGTCGCAGACGGCCGCGATGCGGACGTTTGGCGCGCTCTGCGGGTCGAGAAAGCAGGGGATGAGCGTGCTTCGCATCTGGCTGCCGCAGCCGATCATGGCGATCGTGCGCTTCTCGCCCGGCTTGAGGGCGCGGAGTCCCGTCTTCCCCGTCGCGCATCCCGCGAGCGACGCGGCGGCGACGGAGCCGAAAATGAAACCTCGTCTGTTTATGTTCATGGCTTCCACATTATACCACAATCCAGCGCCGAGGGGAAACGCTCCGCGCGCACCGCCGCGTCAGAACACGACGGCGACCTTTACGTCCTTGTCGGTATCGAGCGAATTTGCGGCGACCTCGTCCTCTTCGTCGGCGCCGGCCTTCGTCGACGTCGTCGGGAGATAGCGGTAATATACCATCAGCTGGAGCGCCGCAAGGCATGTATCCATGTATGGGCGCGAAGAGTGCGCGTCGGTGTTCTGGTAATAGCCCTGCGCATGCCCCTTCCCTTTGACGTCCGCGACCTTTTCGGGGAGGTCGATGATCGAGGCCGGGTAGAGCTTTCTCATCTCGAGGTTCCATTTCACCCACGAATCGACATCTTGCTTCGTCGCGCCTGGCTTCATGCCCGCCTGGTACTTGCACTGCGTCGCATAGTAGCAGTAGTACTGGGGGCTGCCGCCGGGCCTCTTTGCGGAAAGTTTGTCCGCCTCAAACGCGGGCATCCAGTCACGCATCACGTCGAGCGCGTTCAGCGCCTCCGCTTCGGTGCCGCGGCCAAGGAACTGCATTGCGAGCGTGCCGACGCCGGCGAGGCCGGTGTTTCCGCCGTTGTTGTTCGCCGTCGGCGTGTATGTGAAGCCGCCGGACTTTGAGTAGCCGCGCCTTTTGAGGCAGTTCACCGCCTTGTTGATCGCAGTCTGCATCCCCTCGTGGTGAAGACCGGCCATCTTGCCTGCCTTGAGCGCCTGGATCGCCCAGCCCGCGAAGGAGAGGTCGTCGCGCGTCGAGTTCTTGTTGAGCTTGTAGTCCCATCCGCCCGTCGAGGACTGGTTCTCAATGATGCGATAGAGGCACGTAGTCGCCGCCTCCTTGCAATTGGGGTTCTTCGTCATTGCGAACGCCTCGCAGAGGGCGTATGTGCCGATCAGGAAGCTATACTCGTTGCCGTCCGTCCCCTGGAAGTGAGGAAGATTGTCATTGCCGACGTAGATGCTGCCGATGAGATAGTCAAGCGCAGATTGCACAGTCGGGCCGAAGTCACGCGTGTAGGGCGAGGGGGATCCTGGATGTTCGCCGTGGGCCAAGTAGGTAAGCACTGCAAGGGCGGTGTTCGCAACCTTGTTTGCGTTGCCCCAGCTGCCGTCGGTGTTCTGGTGCGCCTTGAGCCACCAAAGGACCTTCATCACCGCCGCCTCCGTATGCGGATCGCCACCGCCCTGCGACTTGCCAGACGTCACCGTGCCGATTGTGCCTGGAGTGCGACTCCCTTTTATAGTTTTCATCGTAACAGGAGACTTGATGTTCATTACGGCGTCAATAGGCGCGGGTTTTACGGAGATATCCGTCGAGCGCGTCTGGATGGGTGACGGCGGCAGCGGCGTGACGGGCGCAGGATCCGGAGTGTCGACGGTAAACTCAATGGGTTCATCCGGCAGGGGAATCTCTTCTGGTTCCGGCACAGGCGGATCCTCGATTGGCGGCTCATCCACAATTGGATCTGCAATGTCCACGGGCGGCAATTCTGTCCTCCTCGATGAGACTGCCGTCACGACACAAAGGACTATAACGAACAGCGTAGGCACGACAATCGCCGTGAGAGGCGCCGAGAGACGCTGGAGCTCGATTCGCGCAAGTTTGTATTCGCGCGTGTCCCGAGGCATTCCGAGACCTTTAGACATCTCAAAAAGCCGACGGAAGAATCCTTTTTCAGTATATTTGTCGTCGTTCATATCGCACCTTCCCTTCTGGCGGTTCTTTCCCGCCGCAAGGTAAAGGTGCTTGATTTCGACTTTTTCCGAAAAAATTTTCGTCAGCGCCAAGAGTAGGCGCCTGTGCTTGTTGTTTCAGTCCGCCGAGACGGAGAGATCTTTGAAGCGCAGGACGTTCTCCGCCGGGGAGAAGTCCGTCAGCCCCAATTTGGAGCGGTTTACGCCGACCGAAACTGCGCGAACCTTGATCGGGAAGTCGATGATTTTGTCGCCGCCTTCGCTCGACCATTGTTCCACGACTGGACCTGGGCTGCGCTCGACGATGAGGTTTGTGTCGCGGAGCGGACAGTATACGTAAGCCCATCCGTCGAAATCCACACAGAGGTTGCCAGGCCAGTCCGTTATGTTACAACACCACCACGATCCAGTGGACAGGTTCTTGAAAACTTCTCCTTGGGCGTCTTCTATCTCGAATCTGACCTGTCCCCAGTTGGAGTCGCCTTTCACCCAGACGCCGATCACGTTCGGCTTGCCTTCCACGGGCTTTGGCTCCTTGAAGCGCATGGTGGTGTAGCGTGTGACGTATCTGTCGACGAATTTGTTTGCGGGCTTTTCCTTTGCCGGCGCGAGGGCGAGTTCAATGCAGCGGCCTTTTTCGGCATCATCTGCCGTTTTGGCCGTAAACTCGCCTTCGCCCGCTTTCCTGAGGTAGGGAAGGAATGCGTGGCTTTGGGATTCGAGCCAAGGATCGGGAGCGAGGACGATGTCGTCGGCCGAGTCCATCGGTGCGACGATCACGGCGCGTTTTTCGATTTCGGCAGATTTGGGGTAAGTGCGTTTCCCGGCGCGGGCAGACGAAACGGGTTTGGGGGTTATCAGATATACGGGCGAGGAACCGGCCTTGACGATGGATTTCCCGCTCGCGAGTTTCGATTCCGCTCCGAGCATCTTGATCGCGGTCCCGCCGGAAGGCGATACGATTTCGAATTCCGCGTCTCCCCGCGCCGCCCAGAGGACGGTGGCGTAGTTCCCGTCCAAGCGCTTGAACTCCACGGCGTAGACGGTCGTAGAGCCGGTATCGAGTTCGCGCGAGTATTTCACGCCGTCGAGGGCTTTCGTAAGGACGCCATATGCGACAAGCGCGGGCTTGGGATACACCCATGGCGAACGGTACGTGAGACCGGAGCCGCCCCAGAGTCCGTTGTAGTATCCGGAAGAGCAGTCGAAGAATACGCCCGGGCTGATGAGGTAGTAGCCGTGGGCGAGCGAGATTATGACGTCCCGCATATAATATTCGGCCTGCGCCTTTATGCCGAGGTCGCGTTCGGTTCGGTATACGAATTCCCACGTTCCGTTGCACATGATCTTCTTGCCGGAGATCGCCTCGAACGTATCCATCGTCACGTGCTGTCCCTGGATGTTGCAGTCGATAAGCCGTTCCGGGACGATTGTCTGCGAGGGGGTTTCGATGCCGATGCGGCCGTAGCTTTCCGCCTTCGCCCCCGCGCGCAAGGGCCCGATCACGGCGCCTGCCGACCATGTGGAGTTGCCGATCTGCAAACGCGGCGCGAGATCGGGGAAGTGCTTGCGAAGGAGTCTCGCGCATTCGTTTATGTATTTGGCGTCGGCCCATGCCATTTTATAGGCAGGTTCTTTTGGCACGGGCAGACCGAGGATTTCTTCGGCGAGAAAGGCGGACGGGGCGGATTCGTGCCATATCATTGGAGTTGCGACCGTATCCTTTGGCATCTTGTCGAGCGCCTTGCGCACTTCCTGCACGAACCAGTCTTCGCCCGAAACCGTCTCGCCCGAACGGAGGGTCTTGTCTTTGAACACGCCCTTTTCGTTGTCGAAATTATCGTGTCGCCTGGGCATCATGAAATTGCCGCATCCGGCGACATCGTATTTGTCGTAGAGTTCCTGGTCGATTGTCTTCGTATTTCTGCCCTTGTCGTCTTTGACGGTTTTGTCAAACGAATTCCACGAGAACTTGCGTATGCCTGTTTTTTTCATGATCGGTCCGCCAATTTCCGGTTTCCCGGTCGAGCCGTGGCAGTTGAACCACCATACGGCATACGGCGAGTCGCGGCGCGAGACCTTGCGCCCTGCTTCGGGCATGATGCCGATTGCGGCTTCGTGCGAGAAGAGTTTCCTGCCCTCGCTCCCGGAAAAGGCGACATCGAGGGAATACCAGCCCGGACCAATGTCTCCGAACGGAATATCGACAACGTTTGTCGAGCCGGCGGCGACGTTGAACCTTCCGCCCCCTTTGAAGACCTCCGCACCGTCGAGGTCTTTGGCGGACCAGCTGACGCTGCCAGACGCATTGCCGCGGGCCGCTATGGCGAATGACGTCTTCTTCCCCTGTTCGTCGGCCGTGAATATGTTGCCGGGCTGGGCTTCTTGGATGACTATGTCGAACGGCGCTTTTTCGAGCGTCGCCCCGAAGATGTTGAATGCGCTGTCCGAATTGGGATCGGGTTTCATTCTGTTGTCGAGCTGCTGGAAGTTCTCCCATCCTTTTCCGGTCAGGTCGAACTCCATGTAGCTCCCCCTTTGTGCTGCAAGATCGACGACCGGCCCGGGGTTCAGAGGCACCTCCGCGTAGTAAAGAGGAACGGTTTTGCCGCAGAATTCGACCTCGCCGGCTTTCCGGCAATATTCCGGGACTCCGCCGGAGAAGTCGAGCACGGTGTCTCCGAGAGTGTTGCCGCCGACGCCGTTCGTTTCGTATCTGCCGAGCCGCAACGTGAGTATCGGGTCTTTCCCGGGCGACGGATCGAGGGCGAACAGGATGTGGGCCTTCACGTATGTGGCGGCCGGGACGCGGTAGTGGACCGCCATCGGAAAGCCCTGGTACGGATGCCGTCCATGGTATTCTTCTACTTCGAGCGCCCAGTTGCCTTTGCCCTGCCGGCATATCGAAATGTCTGCGGAATCGATAGGGGCGACTGCTTTCACGGGAACGCCGCCGAAATCATGCACTCCCGGAGCTATTCCTTTGAGGACGCCGCCGGACATCGCTTTCGCCCGCGGGTTTTCGGAGAAGTCGAGCGGCTCGAAGCGCGAACGGTCGATCTTGGCGAAGGCGGCGTCGTTTTTGACGGCGTATGCCACGCCTGCCGAGGGGCGGAAAAAGAACTCTTTTATGCCGGAGCCGAGGGATTGTCTGCGCGAGCCGTCGACCCAGAGCGTCCACGAACCGTCATCTTCGCGCGTGAAATCGATGTGGAAAGTGTGGCGCGAAGCGGGCGGCAGGCGATTCCACTCGCGCAGAATGTCATGTCCGGAATCGACCATGCCGCGCTGGCCAGTCTCCGAGTTCTCGCAAAACGGGCGCATGTTCGGGCGCACCCACTGCGCTGCAGGCGTGTCGCGTCCCCTGCCGTTTTTCGAAAACGACAGATACGCATCCTTGCGTTCTGCGGTGAAGTCGCCTATCGAACAATCCCATGCTGTCTCTTCGCCGCCGTCGCGCTTGAAGCCGAGTTTCGCGGAGCGCGACGCGTCGCCGCCGAAGTTGAAGGCCACGCCGCGGCGTCCGGCGCCTTCGAGGACGATGTTCTCGGTACCCGCCGCGACTGCGGCGTTCGCGAGCGGCTGCAAAAGCGATTCGAAGGCGGCGAAGTGCTTTTCGACCGGGAACGATACGAGAGGTTCGTCCGCTGTCTTGACGACGAGATCGGTGAGTGAGAATTTCTTGCCGGGCGTGCAGGCGAAATTGAAGGCCGAAGGCTTGAGGGAGAGGACGGCGCCGGCGATGCGCTTGAACTCGTGCCCCCTGTCGGTCGCCATCCAGAACTCCGCATCCCTGCCGCGGACTTTCAACCCGAAATATTTCCAGCTGTTGTCGAGAAGGTCTATTTTCTCGCCGGCCACCGAATCCGGAGCAATGCGCACGGTTTCGCGTTTGCCGCCGTTGTCGGCGAAAACGAGATCGAAGAACGACTCCTTGCCGGTGAGTTTGAACCTGAATGTCGCGTTGAAAGACCCTTCGGGAACTGTTATCGCGTCGCGGAAGAGGTCTGAGGGCTTTTCCGCGTCTACATACGCCTCTCCCCTCCCGCTCCAAATCGGGTCGGTGCCGCAGCGTATGCCCTTGTCCGGAGACATTCGCGGAGCGTATGTGTCGTACTGCATGAAATTCTCGCAGAAAAGCGTTTTCGCATGGATTGACGGCGCCAATGCCGCCGCGAGACACGCCGCAACCGCCGCGAGCGTGTTTCTTTGCAATAGAGCTGCGTTTGTCATAGCTTGGCTTTTCCTTTCTTTGCTTCTACAAGTTAGTGCTGAAGTCCATTGACGTCTGAAACGGACTTGCCCGATCGCTCTCGGCGTAGCGTCCAGAGCTGAAGCCGCATGCGGTCGGAAAGGTAGCGGTCTTCCAGCCCCGGCGTGTGCACCCATGTTCCCTTGAGGCGGAACGACTTCAGCTCGGGCAGGTCGTCCAGGTTTCCTAGCTGCTCACGCGGCATGACGGTGATTTCATTCGCATCGGTCATCAGCGCTTCAAGTGCGGCGAACAGGAAGTCTGCGGGACCGATCTCGAGTTTGCCTACGCGGATGGCCGGCGGCAGGAAGGCGGAGAGGTCGATGCTTTTCGCGGCGTGCACAAGGTCGGCGCGCGATACCTTTGCGGGCGCCGCCACGCCGCGAGGCGCGGAGAGGAAGCCGTAGACCTTCCCGGGCGTTCGCTCGCCCTCGCCGCGCAGGAATCCCACTACGGCCTGGAACACGTCGGCGACGCACCACGACGCGGACTCGTCGACGGGGCCGAGGCTTTTTTCGAGAGATGCCTTCACGCGCGGCAGGTCGGCACGCTTGATGGGCACGCGCGGACGCGGCGGCGGCAGTCGCGAGAGGTCGGTCAAGATGAAGCGGGGGTCTCCCTTGACTGTGCGGACGAAGTCGCGCACGCGCGAGAAGTACGTCTCCGTGTCGGCCGTGGAGCGTCGCGGCGTAGGTTTCCACTCGCCCCACGGGACGGAGTTCGTCCGGTTGTAGTTCACCGCGTCCCAATGGACGGTGCGCACGGCGATGTGGGGATGCGCGTAGAAGACGGCGCGTGGGCGGCGCGAGGCGGCGTCAAGCATCTCCGCGACGGCCGGCGGGTTCTTCGCAATGCCTGGGATCAGCCATTCGATCGACTCGTCGTAGCGCAGCTGGCGGATGTTGCAGTACCACAGGTCGTCGCCGGCGCGGTTCCACACGACGGTGTCGCAGACGAAGGGAATGCCGAGGTCCGCCCAGGCGTAGTAGGCCGCGTAGCTCTTCGAGTCGCCTGGCGGCACGGCGCACCAGACGTCCATGCCGCCTGTCGCGGAGCGCACTGCGTCCCGTGCGCGGCGTTCCTCGTCGAACACGCGGTGGTATGCGAGCGAGAAGTCTTCGACGTCTGTGATCTCGCAGATATCGGGGTGCCGCGAGTGGTACATCGTCTGCGTGCCGACGAGGTGCGGCCTAAGCGATGCGAGAACGTCCTGACGACCCCAGCGGACGAGCTGATCAGCCAAGAAGCCGACGATCGCGAAGTGCGCCTTCACCCCTTCTTCGGCGAAGAGGTCGGCGAATCGCTTGATGGAGTCGGCGGTGTCGGGGTCGGTGTAGTCTTCGGCGTCGAGGAAGAAGAGCACCTCGGTGGGCGGCTGCGCGGCGGATGCCGTCGCAGTCGGCACTGCACCGGCGAGAAGCGGAAGCGCGGCAAGCAAGCATGTTGCATTCATGGTCAGCTACTGCTGCGGCTGCGACTCGGCGGCGCAATCCTCTTCCTTGGCGACTTCGCCGAGGGTCTTCGTGCCCGAGAGGAGCGCGACGACCTGGGACTGCACTTCAGCGAGGTTCTCAAGCCGGAGACGCGGGTCGAGAATGACGAAGGTATCGCCCTGCTTGCGGTCTTCGTAGACGCGGCGGATCTTCCCGTCCTCAAGTTCCTTGGCATCGCGCTCGACGAGTATCTTCGAGCGCTCGAGCATCACGGCGAGGACATAGACGACGTTCTTCATCGCGGGGTCGTCGAGCGTGACGAGCTGCCTGAGGAGCTCGCCCGCATCCTCCTTCTTGAGCGGCTCCTTCTTCTCTTCCTTTACAGGCGCGAGATAGACGCCATCCCACTGCGAGAACGGCTCCCAGTCGCGCTCGGCTGTCTTCCAGCACTCCGGGTGGCAGTCGAAACGCTCGTACCCCTCGGGAGTCTCCTTTAGCGCACTTACTACCGGCGCGCGGTCGACGAGCGGCTTCTGGCAGAGACTGCATACATGGCCGCGAGACCTGATGTTCCATTCCTGTGACATTGCTACTTCCCCATTCCAAAAAGCTTCAGCGCCGCCCTGAAGTCAGCCGGAAGCGGCGAGTGAACCGATATCTCCTCGTTCCGCTGCATCGGATGCGGCAGCGTAAGCGTGGACGCGTGGAGCATCTGCCGCGGAACGCGCATAAGCCGCGGGTCGCGCGCGTTCTTGAGCCCGAACACCCTGTCGCCGACAATCGGGAACCGCAGCGACGCAAGGTGGCGGCGAATCTGGTTCGTGCGGCCGGTGTCTATGCGGACCCTCAGGAAACTCGCGTCCGCCGACTTCGCCTCCCTCGTCACGCGAGAGACGGCTGGCTGCCCGTCAAGCGGAGTGTCGATGAGCCGGTGCGCGAACTTGAACTCGCCGACGACGATCGCATGGTAGACCTTGGAGACGACGTGCGTCTTGAATTTCTCTATCGCCGCCTCGAGCGCGGCGTGGTTCTTTGCAAACATGAGGCATCCCGTCGTGTCGCGGTCGAGACGATGGACCGCCTCGAGAGTCGGGACCTTCTCCTGCTCGCGCAGGATCGCCTCGACGCTCTTCGGGTCGTCGCAGGAAACGAGCCCGGCGGGCTTGTCGCAAACGAGGTAGCTGTCATCCTGCCAAAGCACCCTGACATGTCTCTTCGCGGGAGCGGCCGGGGCCGCCGCGGCGGATGCGCCGCGCGACGACTCCGCAGACTGCTTCTGCGCGCCCTTCACTACTGCTGACGGCACCTCGACGACGTCGCCGGTCTTCAGCGCGTACCGCGCAATCCACACGCACTTGCGGTTGACCCAGACATTGCGCCCATCGATGGCTGCCTTGGCGGAACGGCGCGAAAGCGCGAACTTCAGGGAGAGAAAATCCTGGAGCACCTTCGGGTCGGGCTTGTTGACTGCAAGGGAGACGATGCCCGCGGAATGCTGGAAGGCACGTCGCATCACGTCAGACCTTCGTGACGCTGCCGACGACGCCTATGCACTTGTGGCCCTGCATGTTGGGCGCGAGAACGACCTCGACCTCCTCTTGGTCTTCGTCGCCTTCCGCGACAATGCCGGTGACGGTCGTCTCGCCTTCGAGCGCCTTCTTGAAGTTCCCGGGCAGCGGCTCATCGGACATGAGGTCGGAGAAATTGCGCGAACGGGCCTCGTCTTCGTCCTCGAGGTCGAACATCTCGCAGAACGCCGCGTTGCACTCGCGGATGCTGCCGTCGCTGTCGCAGGCGAAGAGCGCGGACTGCGCCACCTGAAAGGCGGCGGCCTTGGCGCGAAGCATGTTGTTGATGCGACGGCGGCGCTCGGTGTTTCGGACAGTGAAGACGAGATCGCCCGGATCCATCAGGTCGATGATCGAGACGGTCACCTCGCAAGAGAACTTCGAACCGTCCTTGTTTAGCCCGTTCGCGTCGATCATCATGTGGCGGTCGCCTTCGAGGCCGCGGCGGATGCGCTGGACTATCTCGGGGGCGAGACCGGGAATGAAGAAGGAGATCGGGCGATCGATGACTTCGTCCTGCGTGTAGCCGAAATGCTCCTCGGCGCGCGGATTGATCTCGATAATGTGGCCATTCGGGTCGGTTATGACGACGGCGTCGTACATTCCTGCCAGAAACTGGCGGAAAAGCGACTTGCGGTCTTTAGGCACGAACAGCGGCATATTGGGTAGTATTATATCAAATTATACGATGAGCATGCAATCACCGTATGAAAAGAACATGTAGTTGTTTCTCACGGCAAGGGCATAGGAACAGAGAACCCGCTCGCGGCCTGCGAGCGCCGAAATCATCATAAGGAGCGTAGACTGCGGAAGATGGAAGTTCGTAAGCATGCAGTCGCAGACCTTGAACTTATAGGGCGGGTAGATGAATATGTCGCTCGCGCCCGACCCCGCCTCGACAACACGACCGTCCTTGCCGTCTACTGCGGCGGCGACGGTTTCGAGCGTCCTGACCGTCGTAGAGCCGACGCAGAAGACGCGACCGCCGCGCGCCTTGCACTCGTTGATCGCCTCGGCCGTCTCGGGCGGCACAGTAAACGCCTCGAAGTCCATGTGGTGGTCTTCGATGTTGTCGGCCTTCACCGGGCGGAAGGTGCCAGGGCCCACGTGCAGCGTGACGGCGACGCGCCGGACGCCCTTCGCGTCGAGTGCGGCGAAGATCTCGGGCGTGAAGTGAAGCCCCGCTGTCGGCGCGGCGACCGAGCCAACCTCGCGCGCATAGATCGTCTGGTAGCGCTCGCGGTCCTCCTTCTCCTCCTCGGCCGTTCCCTCGCGCTTCACATAGGGCGGGACAGGCGTGCGGCCGAACTCGTCGAGAAGGCCCATAAGCGGGCGATCGCACGAGAACTCCACCTGCCACATGCCGATGCCGGAAAGCGGCTTCAGAAGCGTCGCCTTGAGCTCGCCTGCGGGCCCGAACGAGGCGACCTGCCCTTCGCGGCACTTGCGGCCCGAGCCGATTATGCAGTTCCAGCGAAGCGAATCGGTCCCCGCCGTCATGCTCGGCCGCTCGTCGTCGGCGTCCATCGGCGCGGCGTTGACCATCAGAAGCTCGATTGCACCGTGCGTATCTGACCACTCGCCAATAAGCCGCGCGGGGAACACCTTGGTGTCGTTCACGACGAGCAGGTCGTTCGCCGTGATGTACTCGACGATGTCGGCGATATGCCTGTGCTCGACGACGCCTGTCGCGCGGTGGAGCACCATCATCTTCTCGGAGCCCCGCTTTTCGGCGGGGTGCTGCGCTATCAGCCGTTCGGGAAGCGGATACCAGAATTGCCTTGTCTTCATAAGGGACCCTTTCTCCTTAGCACGAGAACGCTGATCTCGGCGGCATTGAAAAAGCGGATCGGGAACCCCGCCCACTGCCCGCAGCCGGGCGACACATAGAGGCGACCGGCCTGCCCCGAGGCCGACCCGTCGTCCGAAATGCGGTAGAGCCCGCGGACGAACCCGTTGTTGTGCCACGCGACAAGGAGATTGAGAAGCGGCATGATGCCGCCGTGAGTGTGTCCGGAGAGCTGGAGCCGCACGCCGTAAAAGACATTCTCCCTCGCTTCCCCCGGGCGGTGCTGGAGAAGGACGCGGTATTCGCCGTTCGTCGCAACGGCAAACACCTTCTCCACGTCGAACTGCTCGCTTCCGATGTCCCAATGCCTCGTCGCAGCTTCGTCGTCGACGCCGCCAAGCGCAATCCCCTCGTGCGGAAAGACACACTCGTTGTGGAGAAAGCGGATGCCCCATTTGCCGTAAATCGCTCGCCAGGCGTCCCAGTCGTTGTAGAACTCGTGGTTGCCCGTGCAGAACCAGACGCCGTCCCGCGCCTTCAGGGTCTTCAGCGGCTCGACATCCGCAAAGCGCTGCGCGGGGTTGCCATCAACGACATCGCCCGTGCAGACGATCAGGTCTGCACCGACGGCGTTCGCCTTCGCGACTATCGCCTCAGTACGCCAGCGCGGCGCAGACGCCGAAACGTGAATGTCCGCGAGCTGGAGAATGCGGTAGCCGTCGAGCGAGGCAGGCAACGCCGGGCAGTCGACCTCTACTACCCGCACGTCGGGGACCTTCACGCCGTTCCAGATTCCGATTGCGGCAAGCGACCACGCGAGCACGGGGAGGAGATACGCCCTTACCTTCCTCCGCAGGAAGAAGAACGCGACCGCCAGGACAAGCAAGATCATCGCGCCCGAATACATCCAGTTCCACAACCATATCACGGCCATCGGCAAGTCCGGGTTGAACTCGTCGCCGCCCAGCAGACGGTAGAACAGGAACTTCGAGCAAGCGAGAAGGACAAGCAGCGACCATGCGGCCTGCGTGCGCGAGCGAAGCTGGAGGGCGCGGCACGAGGGAAACACAAAGCCAAGCATCACGAAGACGAAGGCGATCAACGGAAAGCAGATGAAAATCGCCCTGAACACTTCACGTCCTCCAGCGGTGGGTCGAGACGCCCTTGGCCACTACCGGGTCGGTCTCGCCAACCATGCCTATCTCCCTGACGCCGGGCGTGTCGATCACCATCGCTCCCGAGGGCAGCATGACGAGCTCGCGACTCGTCGTCGTGTGGCGGCCCTTGCCGGACCATTCCTGTATCTCCTGCGTCGCAGCCCACGCCTCGCCAGCGAGCGTATTGAGGAGCGTGGACTTGCCGACGCCCGAAGAGCCGACGAAGGCAAGCGTCTTCCCGGGGGCCGCGTACTCCCTCACGACGTCCATCCCCTCGCCTGTCAGCGCGGATATCCTCATGAGCCGTGCCCTGCCCGCTATCGTCTCGACGAGCTCGTCCACGAACGCCTCGTCGCCGTCGCGCCAGAGGTCGGCCTTCGTGAGCACCACGACCGCCTCACCTTCGCCAATGTCCTCGGCAAGCGCGAGATACCGGCTGATGCGGGCCGTAGAGAAGTCTTCGTTCAGCGACATCATTATGAAAAGCGTGTCGAAGTTGACTGCGAGCGTCTGCGAGGTGCGGCGCGCGGCAGGGTCGCGGCGCTCGAAGTGCGAAAAACGCGGCAGAACCTCAAGTATCATCGAGTCGCCCTGCGCGTTGTGGCGGAACCTCACGAAGTCGCCGGTGATTGGCTTAAGCGGTTCGGATGCCTGAAGCTCCGACTTCTTCGCGCCCTTCATGTCGTCTGGAGCGACGGTCTTCATGCGACCAAACGCGGACTTCTTCTTGCGGGCGAGTATCTCGCCCTCTGCCTCGTTGCAAACGAGATGGTAGTAGTCGCCGTGCGCGCTCACGACACGCCCGATGCCGGGCTCGACGGCTCCACGCCAGCCGAATCTCTCGATGCGGGTCACGACTTCGCGACACCTTCGCCACCGGCCGAGGCCTCGCCCTCGACAAGTGCGACCTTTTCCATGAACAGGCGCCGCAGGATCGGCATACGGCGCTCCTGGCGCTCGAGCGACCACATCACGAACGCCCACTTCTTCTCGAAGTCGTAGACGCTTGGAAGCGACGGCCTAAAGCCCTCGAACTCTTCGCGCATAACCGAAAGCTGCCACGCAAGCGCGTGCGTCCTGTACTCGAAGCCGTCCATGAACCTCTCGGCGACCTCGGCCATCGTCACGGCATGGCGCTTCTGGTAGATCTTAAGCGCATGGGCGAAGTTGCCAAGATAGAAGTTTGCGAGCGCAAGCAGGTTCTCGTCGGAGAACGAAATATCCGGCCATCCGAAACTGCCGCGCACAGAGCATGTCGCAACGCGCTTTGGAACGACGCGCTGGCGGATGATGTCGTACTCGAACTCGTAGATCTCCTTGCCGACGCCGTAGAGCGGAGACTGCGTCTCAGGGTCGTACTTCTTCATCGCCATGTTCTGCGCGGCCGCGTCGCCCATCAGGGTCGCGAGCCCGAGAACGACGTCCTTCTCCTCGACCGAGGCGTCGTCGGCGTTGCAGAAGTAGTTGGCGGGGATCGAGTCCATCGGCTCGCCCTCGCAGCGCTCGCGGATGTAGAAGTCGAGCGGCCGACGACCCTTGTGCGGCCTGCGCCGCAGCAGCATGTAGTTCGCGCTCAAGGTGAGGCCGAGCGCCTTGAGAGCGCCGATCCGCGCAAGCATGTAGCTGCCGTAGCCGCGGCGGGCGCTCGAAAGCCGCTTCTCGATCAGGCTCTTCTCGAGCGGGCTGCGATTCGTCTTGTAGACGATTTCGCGCGTCTTGCCCTTCCCGATCGGCACGTCCTCGGCCTGGCGGATCTCGTAGACGTTCGCGTATATGACGATCTCGTCCTTCGACATGAGCCCACGCAGGTTGGAGAGAAGCACTTCGCTGCGCTCGTCCGCGCCGGGATGCATTACGGCGCGCCCGCCGACATAAGTCGCGCCAGGGAGCGCCGTGCGGCGGTCGTCAAACGCCGGGGTCGAACCCTCGCCGGCGACGGCGTAGATCTCGCCCGTTATGTACATGTAAAGCGTCTCGGTGAACGCTCCCGACGTCTCGTCGGCGAACTCGGGACGCGTCAGGAGCGACTCGTAGAGCGAAAGAATCTCCTGCGTCTTCTGAATGACGCCAAGCTGGCCGAGCCGCCCGAGCGCGACAGACTCCATCAATCGCTCAAGCTCGGGGATAAGCCGCTCGAGCGCAACGCCGCGCCTCATGCCAAAAAGCTCGATCTCGTGGTGGCCTCGGTACTTCGGCATGCGGCAGAACGAACACGGCTGCCCCTCGTAGACCGAGACGAGCTCCTTCACGCCGCGCACGAACTCGGCGGGATCGTCTTGCGCAAGCGACGCGAAACGGCGGAGCTCGGGGAACGTGAGAAAGTGGACGCCTCGCGCGGAATGGTAGTAGTTGAGCTTCGTCGCGATGCGCTTCTTCGAGCCCGCAAGCGCGACTTTCATCTCGGTCTCCGTCCAGGCAAGCGGCTTCACGCGCCACTCCTGGCCAAGTTCGCGGTAGTGCGCAAGCGTCGTCTCGTTCCTGTCGCCCATCACGATGTCGTTCATTGCGAACCCGAGCGAGCCGAGAAGCCACCCGTCTGCGGCGTAGAGCTTGGGCGAAGGAACGTCGCGCTGTGAAATCTCTATAGTCTCGCTCACGACGTTCGCGCAGAGAATGCAATGCATCAGCACGTCGCCGCGGCGAGAGGAGGGGAGCCGAGATATCTTCCAGAAGCGGCCGTCGAGAAGCGGAAAGGCCGCGACGGAGTGGTTGCCCGTCGTCATCGTAAAGACGCGCCCGACCTTGCCGTGCCTCAAGTCGCGCTTTTCCGCGACGAGGACGCTCGGCCTCTCGCCAAGGTGGGTGGATATGCCCTTCTCGAAGATGAAAGTGTCGTCGCCAATATCCCACGCGCGGAACACGCGCTCGCGTCCCATGGCCACTGTTCTAACGCAGCCCGGGCGACGTACGCCCGTCTGGCAGACCCTGCTAAGGAACTGGCGAATCGCGTTCATCCCCTGCCGTGATCGTGTCCGCACGAGCAACCCTCGTGGCCTTGGCTTCGCCGCATCTCGGCGATGAGATCTTCCGCGAGCGCGCCGACGGCGTCAAGACCGGCGTCGTCTGCGGCGGAAAGGAGATTCTGAAGCGCAGGCATCACCCACTTGCAGAACTGCGGCTGCCCTACGGACGCGAGCCGCCCGTAGGCGCCAAGGCACTGGACGAGGCGCTGGACGGCGGCAAAGGGAAGGATCTTCTCGATCTCGGCACGGCCGCACTTCTTCGCGTAGAGCGCGACAAGCGCCCTCCGCCCGTCATCGGTGAAAGAGACATACGGGTCGTAGACGAGCGACGCGAGGTCGTAGGCCGCAGGGCCAAGGCGCATACCCTGGAAGTCGATGAACCTGGGCTTCCCGTTCTTCCAGAGGACATTCGTAGACTGGAAGTCGCGATGGACGAGCGCCTTCGGCTCCTTTTCGAGTATTTCAGCGACCTTTTCAAGCTCGGCTTCGACGTCCTTCGGCATTTCGCGCCGAAAGCGCGAGCCGAGGCAGTACTTGCGGAAAAGCCCCCTCTCCCACTCCCAGGTCTCGTCGTCGAAGCCGGGCAGGAGGTTGAGCTTGGCAAGCTCGGGGTCGTCGCCGAGCGCGTTGAAGCGCACAAGCTCCTCGACGACCTTGGCGTAGTCGTCGATGGACATCTTTTTCTCGCCGCCTGCGTCCTCGAGAACGAGGGCCTTGATGCCGGGCAGGTCGGCGAGCACCTCTGGGACGGGAACACCACGCGACTTGAGGAAGCGCGCGTGACCGGCGTAGAGACCGTTCTCGTCGCGGTTGCCGTCGTCGTAGAGTATGATTACGCCCTTGTCGCAGCGGAAGAACACGCGCTCGCTGCCACGTGCGCCGATGAACTCTACGCTGGAGTCAGGATTGGAGCCCGCCGCCTCAAGCGCGGCCTTCACCTGAGGGATGTCGGTGAAGGCGTTGTCGTCGCCGTCGCGGTTGAGATCAATGTAGCTCGGTATAGTGCCTGCGTCCGTCCACAGCATTTCGCGGCTCTTGACGGCCTTCACGAACTTGCCGTGCATCATCGCGTCTTCGTAGGCCGACACGATGGAGGAAAAGCCCTCGGGTTTTACAAACTTCAGTATCTCCGGCTTGAGCACGGTGATGCCGCAATAAGTATAAGTGCCGTCGCAACCGGCGTCCTGGCTGCGCCAGTTGGTGACGAAGCCGCTCTCGGGCTCGACTTCTATCGTGCGAGGGCCAGACTCAGAGACGAGGGCGACGCCAAGGACGGCGGCGCTGTCAAAATTGCGCACCTTGTCGAGCGGGTTCGGCGCGTTCTCGACCACGATGTCGCCATTCACGAGATAGAACGGCTCGCCAGCGACCCACTCCCTGAGCGGGTTCAGCACGCCGCCGGTACCGAGGATCTCTGGCTCGTAGCTGACCTTGACCTTTACCTTGTCGCCAGCCGCCACTGCACCGCGCCGATAGCCGTCGGCCCAGGCCTTTACCTGCTCGTGCAGGCAGTGGGTGTTGAAGGCGATGTCGTCTACGCCCCAGGACCGGAGCATTGCGACGATGCGGCCGAGCATCGGCTCGCCCCACACGGGCATGAGTGGCTTCGGCGTAGCACACGTAAACGGCCTAAGCCGGGTGCCGTGGCCCGCCGCCAGGACAATCGCCTTGCGAACCTTCATCTGCAATAAATCCCCCTGCATGTCATGCCGTAGATTATACCATAAGTCAGTCGCATTTCACAGCCCAAGTTAAACCTTTAGCGGTAAACCGAGCGCGGACGCTGCATCTTGACCTTTGGCTCTTCGAGGAAAAGCGAATACCATTGGTCGCCGATCCCCGAGTTGCTGAAATGGGCGACCTTGTTGTTCATGAGGCACTCGTGGTTGCGCTTCAAGGTCGCGTCGTCGGAGTTCTTGAGCGCCTCCGTGAGCGCCTTGAACGCCTCGTCGACCTTGCCGCGATTGACGAGTATCCAGCTCCATGTCGCGGCAAGAAGAACGTTCTGGTTGTAGCGGAGCCGACGAACGCCCTTGCGGTATGTCTTCTCCATCTCCGCGATCTCCTCTCCCCGCATCTGCTGGCGGGCGAGCTTGATTGCGACGGTAGTCGGGTCGAGGAACATCGCCTTCGGCATCAGCTCGTCTACGCGCTTGAAGTCCTTGATCATCCAGTTGAGCTGGAGCTGCGCGGTCGCCATCTGGCGCTCGATCATAGGCACCCAAAGGCGGTACTTGCGGAGGTTCTCGGTCTCGGCAAGCGCCTCCTTCACGAAAATGCGCGTATCGTCGGCGATCTCCTTCTGCGCGGCCTGGATCGACCCCGGCGGGCGCATCTGCCAGCGCTGCATCTTCTGCTGAAGCCGCTTCTGCCCGCCTTCCAGTATGCCCTGCACCTTCGCCATGTCGGCCTTGACCTTCCGCTGGATGAAAAAGCCGAACGCCGCCTGGAAGACGCCAAACGAAACTAGGCCGAGGAAGATGCTCCACCCCATGCCGAGATCTGCGGCGTAGTGCGCCGCAGAGAAGCCGCCAAGAGCGACGGCAATCGCGATGAACAATGTAATCATGTTGGTATTATACCATAAATTCCCGCTGTGGAGATTTACCCCTGGATGAGGTTTTGCACCGCTGCGAGAAATGTCTCCTTGGACGCCTTCGCGTCGATCTGCGGGAAAGCACCGTGGTCGTAGAGCACTTCGCCGCCGACTATCGTCTCAATGACATCGCTCGCGTGCATCGAATGGACGACGATATTCGGAAGGTCGAAGCAAGGCGTGAGGTGCAGGCGATCCAAGTCAACGATACAGAAATCGGCCTTCTTCCCGACGGAAATCTCGCCAATGTCATCACGCCCAAGCGCCTTTGCGCCGTTCTTCGTCGCCATCTCGATGATGTCCCACGGCGAGAGGGCTGTAGGGTCGTTTGCAAGCCCCTTGTGGATCAACGAGGCGAGATGCATCTCCTCGAACATGTCGAGGTTGTCGTTCGAGGCAGTGCCATCCGTCCCGAGCGCGACATTCACGCCAAGCTCCATCGCCCTGGGCACGCGCGCAAAGCCGCTTCCAAGCTTCATGTTGCTCGTCGGGTTGTGGACGAGCGAGACTCCCTTCTCGGCCATGATCCTGAAGTCGTCGTCAGTGCACCACACGCAGTGCGCGGCATATCCGCCGCGGTCGAGAAGACCCGTATCTGCAAGATATGCAATCGGCGTCTTGCCGTGGCGGGCGATGCACTCCTCGTGCTCCTTCTTCGTCTCGCTCACGTGGACATGAAGCGGACGCTTAAGTTCCTTGTTCGCCGCCGCTAGCGCGCGGCAGAACTTCTCGTCGGTAAGATACTCGGAATGGACGCAGATATCGGCGACAATGTGACCGCCAAGCGGCGTCTTGGCAAAGTCTATGCATTCGTCAAGTCGGCCTGGAACGAATGAAAGCCCGACCCTGCACATGTTGCCGCGCATACCTGTTACCGCAAGCGCATCAGCGCCTGCGCGAGTGTGCTCGTACATGTCCGCGACGCATGTCGTGCCGCCTGCAAGCATTTCCATTGCGCCCCATGTCATTCCTGCGGCGACGTCTGCATCCGTCATCTTCGCCTCGATGGGGAAGATCGCCTCTTCGAGCCAGCGCTGAAGCGGAAGTCCGCCGCCTATCCCGCGCACAAGCGTCATCGGCGCATGGCAATGGCAGTTCACGAGCCCGGGGATAACGAGGTGCGATTGGCGTGTCGTACTTGGCGCGGGACGCAAGTCAATCTTTGCGATCGTGTCGCCCTCGATCTCGATCGAGCCGAATCCGACAGTTCGATTCGGCAGAAGCATAAAGACGTTTTCAAGTTTCATTTATGTTCTCCTTTTAAGAGTTTTTTAACGCAGAGACGCAGGGACGCAGAGTGCGCAGAGTTTCAAGGACTAGGCTTATTAACAGCTGAAACGGCGGCATCGATCGATTCGGGGATAATGATCGGCAAGGCGTGTTCAGAGCCAGGGACTATCGTCACCGACGCCTGCGGAAATATCGACTTGAGGTACGCGGCGTTTTCGGCGCGCACGATTCCGTCGCGCTCGCTCTGGAAGATCGCGACCGGGCACTTGAGCCGCCCCGACGCCTTTAGTTCCTCAAGCTCTGCGCGTAGATCAGTCTCACGCAAGTATTCTAGCCCTCTGGCGAGATTCCTCTCCTCGTCGAGCATGTATGGATTCGGCTTGCCGTCGGGAATTCCGAAGAACCCTTCGCCATGCGTCATCTTGAGTCCTAACTCGAGCGCGGCAAGTCGCCTCTCCGACATCCCCGCCCAGTCGTTGTCCTTCATCATCCTCGCCGTCGCCGCGACAAGCACGAGCCCCTTTATCTTCTCGGGGTACGCCACAGCGAGACGAAGCGCGGCACTCCCACCCATAGACCACCCTACAAGAACGACTTCGTCCTCCGCCTCTACCGCCTTTTCTGGAAGACCTTCCAGCTGCTCGACGTATGAGAACACGCGGTCGCGCGGAAACGCGCAAAGATCCCACGCCTGCACGCTCGCGGACCAGCCGTTAAGGACAAAGGTCTTCACATTCCCTCACGATCCGCCGCGCAACGGCGAGCTTGGTCATAAGCGGCAGACGGTCGACTGAGCCGTCTTTTCGAACAAGAGTCACGCGATTGGTGTCGACGCCAAAACCAGAGCCCTTCTCCGTGACGTCGTTAGCGACGATCATGTCGAGGTTCTTCTCGCGGCACTTGCGCCGCGCTTCCGCGATGACGTCGTTTGTCTCGGCGGCGAAGCCCACAAGATAAGTGGGCGAGTGGATGATTGGGCGAGTGGGTGATTGGGCGGTTTTTGTTCTGCGACCAATCTCCTTGAGGATGTCGGGATTGCGGACGAGCTTGAGCGTGTCGGACATCTGCCCCTTTTTTAGCTTCCTCGGCGCGCATTTCGCCGGCCGCCAGTCCGCAACTGCCGCCGTGGCAACAAAGATGGTTGGCTTTCCGCTCTTGGCTTTCGCCATCTCTTCTTCAACGGCGGCGAGCATATCTCTCGCGCTCGTCACGTCGATTCGCCTGACGCCCTTCGGCGTCTTGAGTGACACAGGTCCGGCCACAAGGACGACTTCATGCCCGCGCATCGCCGCAACGCGTGCGACGGCGAAGCCCATCTTGCCGGTCGAAGGGTTCGAAAGAAACCTCACCGGATCGAGATATTCGCGCGTCGGGCCAGCTGTTACGACAAACTTCATCGCTCATTCCTTGTTGAAGGGCTGCGACCCGCCCTGCGCAAAGAAGCCGAGCTTCTCCGCCTTCAGCGCCGCCTCCATAAAGGAAAGACGGTCCTTCTCCGCAAGTCGCCATACCTCGGCGGCGGTCAACGACGGCTTCGGACCGATTAAGGGACAACCCGACGCGGCGACGAGCATACGGACGGCGACAGGCGTAACGTCTGCGCCGTCGTGAAACCACTGCCCGCCCTTCTGCGTCGACACGAGCGACACGGCGCGGCTCGTCGTGCTCATGCCGTTCGTCGCGTACAATTCAACAAACGCGACCGCCGCGCATGTAAGGACAACCTCGTTCGTAGACGCGAGCGAGATCGCGTGGTCGACTTCGTTCTGCACGCTCGGCTCGAGGACGTCTTCGTCCACGAGCGGCTGTGCAGTTATGACTGCGGCGGCGACTATGAGAGAGCAGAACATGCGAGGTCGCAGAGTTTGTCGATCGACGGGTCGTCCGTCAGCTGGTGGAGGAAATTGCGGCGGAACTCGAGATGATCGCGCTCGCGGCAGATGCGCCGCGAAGTCTGGTAATGAAGCCCTGAAAGCATCCAACCGACCTGGATCAAGACGAAGTCGGAAAGCGACTTTATGTCCTGGTAGTCGACGGGAACCAGTTTCGCTATGCAGTCGACCACGACGGGGTTCGGCGGGGCGTTGACAGCGAGGTTCCAGAACGCGCGGGAGTCGCCCTTCCAGTCGGTGTGCTCAACCTGGTCTTCGAGAACGCGAAAGATGTCGAGCTTGTCGGCGTCGCGCACCGTGTGCGAACAGACCTCGGTGAGCTTGTCGAGCCCTTCCGGGATGTCGCGCCTGTTGTGATAGAGGACGGCATTCAAGATCGCGTCGCGCTTGCGCGCGTCGGGAACAAGCGCATCAAGCCAGCCCTTCTCCTTCACGATGTCGTGCGAAAAGACGGCGTGGTCCACCGAGTCGGAATCGCGGAAAGTGTTATAGACCTTTATCTGCTCATAGCGCCCAGTGTCGTGGAGAAGCGCCGCGGCAAGAGCGGCCTCGCGCGTCTCGGCGTCGAACTTCTCGCCGTCGGCGATTAGTTCTGCGTTCTTCACGACAAACCCGGTGTGGATGCGTTTAAGGCGCATCAGCTTCGGCAGGGTCCCGTCCGGTTCCCTGTATCCGTCGACATATCCGTCGTAGAGCTTTGTCAGTTCCTCAAGCATCGCAGACTTACTCCGAAATCCTTACGCTAACGGCGCCTGTTCCCTTGCGAGGGGCGGGCGCTTCGCCTGTCTGGTGCATCTCGATCTTCGACGGCTTGGCAACCAAATCCTTCACGCGTCGCTTCGCGCCGTCGTCGGCAGCAAGGAAATACCACGCCGCAAACACGGCGGCGGCGAACAGCACGACAAAAAGAACAAGCTTTAAGGCAGCAGACAGCTTCCCTCCGTCACTCTTGTCGCGCTTCTTCGTCCCCGCCTCGTGCAACGAGATGGGCGTTATGCCTTGGCGGCGCAATTCCGAATACACAGCATTGCGATCGGCGACTTCGATAGTCGTCTCGGCCATCTTGCCGTCGGCGGTTCTGTATGCTACGTCGAATTTCATACAAGCTTTATCCTCTTCCAGCCACCATTATACCATCTTACGAGCGTCCCTGCACAGATTACCACAACGTAAACGACCATAGTCCCCCAAAGCGCCGTCATCGTGTTGTGCCATTTCGCGACCACCCAGACGAGCGGCAGCCAAAGCCCGAAGGCGCACAAAGTCATCCACCACATGACGAAGTGCGTGTCACCCGCGCCCTTTAACGCGCCTGAGACGATGACGTCCGTCGCGTCGAACACCTGCCACGCAGCCATCAGCAAGAAGAGCCAGAAGCCAAGGGCGTAGAACGTCGAGAGCCGCACGCCTGGAGAAGCGAAGAGCGAGAGGATCGGCCGGCAGAAGGCGACTGCGAGGGCCGAAAGGACGGCGACGAGCGAAAGCCCGAGGAAGAGCGTCCGCATCGCATCGCGGTGCGCCGCGGCGGAATCGCCGCGCCCTTGGGCCTGGCCTACAAGAGTGGCGGCGCATATCGAAAAACCCTCCATCGGCGCAAAGAGGAAATAGTTCACCTTGAAGCAGGCGTTCGAGACAGCGAACTCCTGATCGCCGATGCGACCGGTGACAAAGACAAAGATCGTGAACGAGAGGATGTTTAGAGCCGAATATGCACCGCTGGGGATGCCATAGCGAAGCACCTTCCCGACGAGTGGCCATAGGCGCGGCACATCTGCCGCGCCGCCGCCATGAAGGCCGCGAAGGTCGCGCTCGACGCACCACGCGAGAACGCCCCACTGAACAAACATCGCCGCGACCGTCGCGTACGCTGCGCCGGCCATGCCGAGACGCGGGCAGCCGCAAAGCCCAAATATCAGGATCGGGTCGAGCGCGATGTTCACGGCGTTGCCGAGGACATTCACCCAGAAGACAAGACGCGTCTTCCCTCGTCCTGTGAAGTACGACGAAGCCGCCATCTGGCCGCAAAGCGCAATCGCCCCGACCGAGACGATGGCATAATAGGAAGACGCGCGCGCGACGACAGCCGGATTTTCCGACATGAACGGGGCGACCATAAGCCCGAGCGGAATTATCGCAATCGCTAGAATGCCGGCAGCGAGCGTTATGACAAGCCCTGCGCGGTAGCTCATCCTAATGCCGCGCGAATCGTCCGCACCATGATACTGCGCGACGAAAGTCCCCGAATACGCGACGACCGACTGGAAAAAACCCATCACAAGTATCGCGAGCATCGACGCGGGGAGCGACGCCTCCAAACTCTCAAGCGACTCGCGCGCAAGGAACACTCCGTCGACAAACTGCATGATCGCGTTGTTGACCATGCCGAGCGCAAGCGGCCAGACAAGCCGCAATATCTCAAGATACCGCTTCATTGCCCCCTTTCGCCGCCGGGAGCGACAGAGTGAAAATGCACCCGTGCGGGCTGTTCGCCCGGACGGTGAGATCGCCGCCCATCGAACGCGCAAACTCGCGGGCGGTGCAAAGCCCGATGCCGAAACCGCCCTTCCCCGACTCGAGGACTGTCTTTGCGCGGTAGTAGCGGTCAAACGCCCTCGCCATCTCGCGCGGCGACATGCCCTGACCCTCGTCCACGAATTCGACGCAGACGAAGCAATCTTTACGGAAGAACCTGACGCAAACAGGGCCATACGGAAGCGCATACTTGAGGTCGTTGCCGATCAGGTTCCACAGTATCTGGACGACGAGCGTTTCATCCCCCATTGCCGTAAAATTGGGGACAGGCCCCGCGAAAGTGCCGTTTTTCAAGGGTTCCGTGGGGTCTGTCCCCATATCGACGGGAATATCCGACCCGTCCGTGACGTCTCGGATGTCCTCACGGAAGAGCGCGTAGGCCTCTTTGTAGCACTTAACGAGGTCGACTTCGTCTCGTTGCGGCTTAGGGCGCTTCCCGCCAAGCCGAAGGAAGTCCTTGATGTTGGCGACAAGCCGTATCATCCGTTCATTGAGAACCTTCGCCTCTTCGTCGTTGCGTCCTATGGAGTAACGCATGCCAACAAGTGGCGTCGTAAGGTCATGGGCGGTAGCCGCGAGAAAATCGTCGCGCGAGCGCACATAATCGACAAAAAACCTCGCTCCGAGGAAGGTAATGCCCACAAGGACAATCAGAAACATAGGGCCAAAAAGATAGAACATGAACGCATAGTCGCGCTCCTCGATGTCGGTCCAGCGCACATACACCATATCGCCATCCTTCTCGCCAACGCCGCGAGCCCAGACAAGGCGTCCGTCCTCGAAAGCCCGCCACCCCCACATATCGTTCCACTTGGTGCCGGCGGAATTCCAGTCCTTCCACAACATGTCGGCCGGATAGTCGCCAAACTCCGATACGCCGCGAATGATGCCGCGGCCGCGCTCCCAGACAAAGTCAGCCAAAAGCGGATCCTCGCGCATTGCCTTCGCCGCATGTTCAGACTCCGCGCGGACACGCTCTTTTTCGTCGCGCACGATAACCGGAACGTCATTGAGCAGAAATCTGACGCCAAGCGCCACGACCACGACAGTCGGTAGACTTAGGGCGGCGACGCTCCGCAACAGTCTCCAGTTCATAAGATGGTAAGTCATAGTTATTCAGTTAGATAGGCACCACTTCCAAACCGGCACTGCACGGATGCCGTCTCCGAGATCAGCCTCCGTATCCCAAGTGACGACGATACAGTCCTCAATTCCAGTTGCCGCCTTGGCCTCTCGGATGGCCGACAACTCGCGGCCAAAAGTCGCATCATCGGAAATGTCCCACGCCACCTGTATGAGACTATGCCGTCCAGACAGCTGATCGTATACATGAAAATCAACCTCGCGGTTGTCTGGAAGCGAAAGATAGTGCACCTTCCGCATCCCTCGCCGCAAGGTCAAATAGACAAGGTTCTCCAGCTTCCATCCCCTCTCGGCGTCAATCTTGGGCGTGACGGCGGAGATGAGGCCAGTGTCCACGACATAGTACTTGTCAGGATTGACCCGTTTGACCGCCAGCGAATCGGACATCACCGAGACTGGGTACACCAGATAAGCGTCCTTGAAATACGACACATAGTCTGCAACATCCTCGCGCCGAGATGAATAGGCAAGATTCCGCAGCACACCTGATATCGCGTGAACCGAAATCCGCCGAGCGTAGTTGTGCACAAGATAGTCAAGCGTATACAGGAGCGACTGCACGCTTACCACCTTGTGCCGCTGAAGCACATCCCTGTAGACCACCGCATGCAGATAATCCTGAAGCGTGGCGTTTCTTGCCGCCTCCGGCATGTCCTGCACCGCAGGGAATCCCCCGACATTGAAATACCTCTCCATGGCATTGCGCAGCATTCCCTTCTGCGCCGAAGTATAGACCCCGGCGGACAGCGGTTTCTTCAATACGGAATTGAAGCGCAGGTATTCGCCGAACGACAGCGGAAACACCTCAAGCGGGACAGACCGGCCGCGCATGGCAGTCGCTATCTCCTCTGAAAGCAGTTTCGACGACGAGCCCGTCAGGCACAACTGCACTTTCGGCGAATCTACGAGTCTGCGCGCATACGCCTCCCAGCCCTTCACATTCTGCAGTTCATCGAGAAAATACCAGATTTTCTCCTGTGCGAATTCAGGAAAAAGCTCCGCATGCGCCTCGCCGATCAAATGGAGCTGGTCAACAGTTATCGCTTTTATGCGTTCATCCTCAAAATTGAGATGCACTATGCGCCCCGGCGGGATTCCGCTTTTGATCAGCTCCCGCATGCGCTCGTATGTCACAAAGGTCTTGCCCGTGCGACGCATCCCCTTTATTACCGTTGCAAGGGTAGTCTTTTCATAATACTCGACATCGCGATGAATGACCACTTCCGGCAGTCCATCCTCATAAAATTCTGCCAATACGGTCTTTATGGCATTTTTCATGTCGCGTATTGTACTAAAACCGCGCCAACGCGTCAAGTGTTTGGCTCAAAAATCGAGCCAAAGGCCATGATGGTTTAGTTCAACACGCTTGGAGCATTTAGGCTCACTTTACCGTTTTTGTCCAGATGACACGGCCTTGTGCATCTCGATAGGTGGTCTTCCCGCTGCGATCGGTCGTTTGCGAGCCTTGGACGCGCCCCATCCCATCACGATATGTCGTCTTTCCGCTGGAGTCCGTCGTGACCGTCCCCTGGACGCGTCCTGACGCGTCGCGGTAGGAGCGCGTCGCGATACGTCGTCTTCCCGCTGCGGTCGGTCGTCTGCGAGCCCTGAATCCTGCCCTGTCCGTCGCGATATGTCGTCTTTCCGCTAGAATCAGTAGTGACGGTCCCCTGCACGCGCCCGGAGGCATCGCGGTAAGTGGTCTTACCTCGGCTGTCGGTCGTCTGCGAACCTTGCACGCGTCCGAGCGCATCTCGATATGTGGTCTTCCCGCTGCGATCGGTCGTCTGCGAGCCTTGGATCCTGCCCTGTCCGTCACGATACGTCGTCTTTCCGTTCCGATCGACGACAGTTGTCGAGATCACCCGTCCCGAACCATCGCGGTAGGTGGTCGTCGACTCGGCATGCCCGATGGCTGCCGCAGTAAGGCAAATTGCAAGAGTTATGTTTTTCATAGCGCACCCTCCTTAATGTCCTGTATGTGCTGTAAGGGAGCACTCCTGCGCAAATCTGACAGGTTAATATAAAAATTATCCACTTGCCTTTGTCACGAAAACAAGAACCGCTCAAAATTCTTATTGTTATGGGCACAGCCACATTTAAGCACTCTTTTACTTTGCAGTCTCGACATCGACATACTTTACGCGCGACGGCGATACTAGTTTGAACTTCTTCGATTCATCGCGACTCCGCGATGGGGACGGGCCCTAGCAATATGAATAATCAAAAAGGAACGGCTGGCGTTCCCACCGGCGCAATGGGTGTAACCGACGGCGAAGGAGGTTGGATATCATTAGCAATGATCGGGAATCTTACGGTATATGCGTCGTATTCTGCACCTTCTTCGGCATTCTCGTCAGGCTTTATCTCGCCGCTTAGCAACTTGCATGTTACAGAATCCTCAGCAAGCGTCTGAACGCCTACAACCGCGACCTGACTTTCCTTCGCCGTCACCTTGCCGGTACGCTTATTGCGCACTTTCTTCCCCTTCTTGTAGACAACAAGTTGCTGACCTGGCTTAACGCGATTTGACGGCACATCAATCGTGACCTCTCCATTCTCAACGTCCAAAACACTGAACGGCGTGAGAGAAACCAGCGTGTCGACGATATCATCCACTACCATCTTACATGCCGTCTGCAAAACCTGCTCATTCATGTTGCTCAACTTAGCCGTCGCATTCCCAGTTGCACTCCGAGAGATGTTCTTGGACTTTATGGTTTCGCGCGAACGCATGTCAACAACGCGGAGAATCAACTCGATTTTCGCCTGCCTTGTGGACGTCGTTTTCCCATACAGATCCTGCGACTGTGTTGACGCGTATCCATACTGCATGACCGTCATCGCGACCTTCAGTGCCGGAGTCTTCATCGCGCTTTCCGAGCCACCATCCGTGGATAGGCTTTTGAACAACTGGTCGTCAACAAGTCCAGCCCCGATGTCCTTTGGAGTCAGCACCCTGTAGATGCCGGACTCTGTAAGCGCGTTGTTGAGCCGGTCGACAAGACCACCGAAGTTGGGATTTGCAACGTCGGTCTTGTTCTCAATTGATTTTTCATCTACAAATACTAGAGGCCTCATGTCCGGACCATCCTCATCCGCCTCCTCGGCAATAACTGGGGAGGCGACTGCAATTCCAATGACCACGCTCGCTATGATTTTATTCATTTAAATGGTTCCTCTTGTCTATCTGTTCAAAATCTCGGAGAGATTCCCCATGAATCCGTTGGCAGGCTGCTCAAGCAACCCAACCGATGTCCACTGAAACACAGAACGCGGTTTGTCGGCGTCATAGCCATCGACATGCACCCAGGCGCCATCGCTCGTGACTGGAGCGTTGCCTAGACCAATTGTCCCTGTGCCGACGCGCTGGCGGACGGATTCCTGCCGTCCGTCAAGGCCGTCCCTGAGGCGATAGCGGTAGAACTCTACATGCATCCCAGATCGGACGCCGTAGTCAGAACCGACGCTGATATGCGCATACTCGCCATTTTGACAGGTTTCGGTAACATATATCGGCGGAGCAAACTTAAACGCATACCTGCTCATAGCCTTGGCGACAGCAGTGCAAGCTGCCTCCTCCAGCATCGTGGCGTTCGGCCTCATGCTGCCGTCGTCGCTTTGCGTCACCGTCCCCTGCCCCGCAAATTCAAACACCGAGTGGCCGGCTGGCGAAATCATCCTGACTTCAACGGATACGTTGGCAGTCCATTCGGCAGGGTGCTGCCCATTGACCGTAACGAATTGATTTACCTTTAGCTGCAAATCGAGGTTTGATATGTTGTAGGTGATGCGATAGATTTCCGGCTGGGAACCATCGGCGGCAACCGACACTATCGGAGCCTCTCCTTCGCCAGTTATCTGAAGGTCACGAAGGCCAGACACTATCTCGCGGAGCTTCGCCTTTGCACTTTGCGCCATCATGCGTCGAACCTCTACATTCCGGCATAGCGCATTTGCCTGCGGATCGTTGGAGCGCGGCACATAAGACGGGCTCAGGAACAGGACCATGCCATCGGCTTCCTGAATTACGACCGGTCTTCGGAATTGCTGCCGCTGACGATAGTCGGCGGCAGCCTTGGCGACAAACGGCTTGTTTCCCTCGTCGATTGCATCATCTCCGGGAGCGACCGCGCCAGTGTATGACACACACCCAGACAGGAGCGCCGCCGCAACGCAGAAAATCCGACTATTTTTCATGTTGGAGTCTCCGCTCTCACTTCGCGCCTTCTTCAACAGGCACTTCTACTGGTGCCTTTGTCATTTTAAAGTCGTATTTCTTCATCGTGGAAGTGACATTCAACGAACCCTTCATATCCTTGAAACCATCACACATCGCCTCGAAAACATACGCGCCCTTGCGGATTTCTGCGGGACCGGCGGACGTTATCTCCACAGGATCCCCTTCCCATCCTTTCGGCGTCAACGTAACAGACGGGAATGCATCGCCTCCGGCCTTGAAAGTGAACTCTACCTCCTGCATGGCTTTTTCGAATGACTCGGTGAATGTCTTGCTTGCGCCAATCACCACCTTCTTGGAGTCCTTGCCACCCGCGAAGAGATACTCGCCTTCGACCTTGAAGGTGTACGACCCCTTGCGGATATCGACCGTTTCGCCGTCAGACGGCGTCGCCACTGGCTCATTCTTTCCATCCAGCACCGATATCGTAATCGCAGAGGGCTCAAACCCCTCAATCTTCCCGATAGGTTTGAACTTGAACGTGCAGGACGCGACAAAATGCTCGTAGATCAACTTGGCCATCTGCTCCACTGCGTCGTCTACAAGTTCATCGTAGACGGTTCCCGAGTCAAATGTGCCACCAACATCGGTTATGGTACGCTTGCGCTTCGCCATAACTTCGTTGGAAAACTCCTGCGTGCCGTCTAGCATGTTCTGCACCTTTAGCACAAACTTCCGCGAATATGTCGTGTCGCGGAACGAAACCCCGCCGACGGTGCCTTCATGCTCCTGATGGTGAAGGTCCTCGACATCGACTATTATATTGTAGGACGATGCCATGCGCGCGAGCGCGAAAAGCTGCTCCTGCTTCTCCTGCGATTCAGAGTTCGCTTCGTTGAGCATTTCCGCCATGTCGTTGCGCTCAAGAATCTTGAACACTCCGTACTGGGAAAGCTTTGCATTGAGCTTCTTCATGCCGTAGAACAGTGGACGGTTCTCCGCAGTCTTGAACATCGTGTCTCGGAGCTTCTCGATCTGCTCTTCCTGCTTCCTATACGCCTCCTCGTCTTTCTGCATCTGAGCCTTGCGCGCCTGCATCCTTTCCCAGAAATTAGCAAGCTTAAGCGCAGTGGCGTCCTGCGAGTCAAGGCAGGCCATCTCCTGAGGTGTAAGCTTCATGGGCTCTGAATTTACCGACTTACGCTGAACTGGCTTCAGGAACTTGTTGAGCTCTGCGTCCAGTGGACGGAAGTGAAGCACACTGAGACCAATCTGTTCTGCAGCGTCCGCACAGACAACGCACACACAGGCAATCGCCGTTGCAAGGACTGCCTCAAATCTTGATTTTGCCTTCATAATTACTATTCCTTCTTTGAGCCCACGTAGTTATACGTTAGTTGCACCTCGGGGTCGCAGGGCTGGCGGCTCCTTGATGCCGGAAGCCGCCATCTCAATAGAACAAGAGCGGCGCACTCCCGAAATTCTGTCTTTCAGAGGCACCGCTAAGAGCCCATGCAGAAACATGAATAGGAAAGTGCGCCGCATGGATAATCCACGCGCACGCACAGTCGTAGTTCGCTTCTGCATTAGAAAATTAGCGGTTTTCTGAAAAGCTACTATACGCTGTCGCGTACGATGACGGATGTTGCCACCCGCCCTTGGCGAACTCCACTTTCGCGTGCCGCCAGTCCCAGGCCATCCTGCGCCCGGGAGTATGGAAAAGATCAAGTTGTCACGCGGTCACCCGCAAGACAGAAGTATTATACCACACCGCGCTTCAAAATGGCAAGCATGGGATTTTGGGAAAAAGGGGCCATCAGCGCCCTTGCGCGGGTGAACTCGGCGGAGAGGTCGACTTTGCGGCAGCCGTCGACGTATCCGGCGGCGCGGAGGTTCTCGACAAATCTGCGGAACTTGTGGGGACCGGGCTTCAGGTTGTCGAGAGCAATGACCTCGGCAGAGCCAAAGGTACACGCTTCAGAAAGCATCCCAGTAGATTCTGCAGTAACATAAAGCCGCTTCGCTAGTTGCACAAAAGCTGGGATTGGATTGAAATGGTCCTTCGAATAGATGAGCTTGTAGCTCCACGGATAGGAGTCGACGAGCGCCTCGACATCGGCTGGGGTGCGGCGAGAGGTCGTCACGCAAAGCTGCGCGCCCTTGTTTGCCGCGAATATCTCGTCAAGCCGCGACTTCATCCACTCTACTGTCATGGAAGAACACTTATTAGGTCCGCCGACAATTACGCCAACGAGGTTGTCGGTCGCACCCTGATAGCGCTCCTTGAACGAGACAACGCCCTTCTCGTAAAAATCTGCGTCGTTGGCTACGAGGTTCGCCGGAATCTCGACGACGTTGGGAAGCTTCGCCGGGTTGTCGAACGTCGGCGCGAGAATGCAGTCGAAGGAGGAAAGATCGTAGCCACGCGGATAAAGGACGACGCCGCACTTCGCGCCGGGGATCTCCCGCGCAAGCGCCTTCGCGGCGTAGAAAGTGCCGGAGCCCGTTCCTATAACGACCGTACCTGGTTGGGAAGACTCTCGCGCCCCTTTTTCTCTGCGTCTCTGCGTCTCTGCGTTAAAAACTTCCAGCCCCTGCAAAAGCCCCACAGTCCTTATGCCAAGCCGATCAAAGAGATAGCTAAGCATCTTGTGGAACGGCGACTTGAATTTCACCGGCACAAGTTGGAAGTCGAGTCCCAGTGCGCGCGCAAACGCCTTTGACTGGTTTTCGTGCCCAGCCTTTCCGTCGGTAAGTACAATGGCTTTGCCGTCATTCGTCATACAATTCCCGCGGGGATGCGCATAGTCTTCCGGCATGCGCTTTTCAAGAGTTCCTTCACGGCCGCGCGCATCTGGCGCTTCGCCGCGCCCATCGACGCCTTTATCGTGCAACCCGCCGCCTTGCGGTGCCCGCCGCCGCCGAACTTCGCCGCAAGCGCCGTTGCGTCCCAGTCGCCGCGCGTCCTTATCGAGCAGCGAGTCTCCTTCGTGCGGTCCGGGATCTGGTAGAAGAAAAGAGCGATCTCGTTCTTCGCGACAGAACGCGGAATCTCGATTATGTCCTCGGCGTCCGCCTTTGTCCCGCGCACCTCGCGGAAGTCGTCGCGCGTGAGCGAGACCTCTGCGACCTTCCTGTTCTTCCAGATGTGGAGCGAACGCCACGCTATGCGCTTGAGCTCGATTGCCTTGCGCGGGAATGTTCCGTATATGACGTCGTTTATGAAAGCGGTGCGGACGCCGTACTTGAGGAGATCGCCAGCCGCACGCAAGGTGCGCTGGCTCGTCGAGTCGTACGCGAACCTGCCGGAATCCGTGATCATAGCGACCCAAAGCGCCTCTGCGGAAGCGCGGTCGAGCTTCCACTCCATCCACTTCGCAAAGCGCCAGACTATCTCGCCCGCGCTCGACGCCTCGGGATCTACGATCTGCACGTCGCCAAAAGAGCCGTCGTTCGTGACGTGATGGTCGATGCAGATGCACTTTAGGCCCTTCGCGACCGGCTCGACCTCCGGCGGCATGCGGCTAAACGAGCTGCAGTCCACGGCGATGAAAAGGTCGAACTGCCCGCCAATCCTGCGCCTGGCACTCTTGAGCTTGCGCACGGGAATCAAATCTGCCGCTCCTTCGAGGAAGCCGGGCTTCCCGAGCGCATTGAGGTCGGCTGTCGCCCACGCATCCTTCCCTACGCCTTTCAAGAGCCGCGCGAGAGCGATCATCGAGCCGAGCGAATCCCCGTCGGGGCTCAGGTGCCCCGAAATTAGAATCCGCTTTGCGCCCTCAATAAGCTTCTTTGCGGCGTCATAGTTTTCCCGCTTCGCCATAGGTAAGTAATTATACCATAATTTTGGCCCTTGGGGCCCTTCGGCGAGAGACACTGCGGACGACAGCGGAACACTATGTCTACTTCACATCCGAGGAGGCGCTTTGAGACTTTGACTCGCCGCCCGTGGAATCGAAATCGCCAATCTTGTAGGTCTGGTTCGGCTGCGGCGGAACGAGCCCATGTTGCGAACCCTGGACCCAAAGTATTGACTTCGGAGTCTTGATTGCGTTGAAAAGCGCGGCCTGCCCAGACGGCGGGCAGACGTAGTCGCCGAGACCTGCGCGCGGAATCTCAACCGGGCATTTGGCGCGGGCGATGTGCGAGATGGCGTCGAAATACTCGAGCCCCGGCGCATACTTGACGAACCAGTTGCCGTGGAGACGGCCGCCCGGTTCCGTCGCGGAGAAATTGCACCCCCAGGTGATAGAAGGACGCGCAAGCGACACATCGGGATCGAGCCCCGCGGCCCAAACAGTCTGGAGCCCGCCCTGGCTGCCACCTTCGGCGACAAGATCTTTGCCGTTCCATTCAGGCAAGGACTTCACGTACTCAAGCGCGCGCAGGACGCGAAGCGCCATGAAGCGGAAATAGGCTGTCTCGGGCTTTGCGTTTTCATCGGGCGAGAAGGCATACGTGTAGCCCTCGGGGTGAATGCCCTTGCCAAACTCGTCATAGTACGACTGCTCGCGGCCAAGCTCATAGCCGTGGGCGTTGATCTCAAGGAATATCTCGTTGCGCGCCTTGCAGGTCGCGGCCGCCCACTCGGGGCATCCCTGCTTGTAGAACCCGTAGCCCTGGAAACCGCAACGCGCCTTGCAACTCTTCGGCTCGGCCCCTTTGGGGATGAAAAGGTAGCCCGAGACAGGACGCGGCCCGTAGCAGTCGATGTAGAGCTCGTATATCGCTACGCCATGGGAGGTCTTTACTTCCTTGCGCGTCGCCTTGAGCGGAACGGCCGCGAGAAGTTGCTTCTGCTTGGCCCACCACTCGTCGAAGTCCTTCGGCTCGGGCGTAAACCTGCCGATCTTGTCGACGTCCACGCCAGCGCCGCCGTCGAAGAACACATCCTTCAGGAACCTCTGCCATTTAGGAGCGCCTGGGGCGGTCTTGTCGCGCACGACCTTCTTGCCGTTGGCGTCAACGACATACGCCTCAAGCCGCACGAAGCCAGGGATGCAGAGTTTCGTCGTTACCTTGCAGACTTCGCCAGACTTGAACGGTACCTTGCCTGACTCAACCTTGCCGTCGTCGCCGGTTCGCTTCCAGTCGACCATGTAGCCGGCGTTCTCAAGCTCGGCCGGGACCTCGGACGCGACGAGCGTGAATACAATCTGCTCGCCAGACTTGTACCCCACTGGATTGTCCTTGTCGGTGCGCCCCTTGAGGAGCACTCCGTCCCAGGAGTTTGCGAAGACTACGGACGCGGCAAGCGCCGCGGACAGCATTACGGCAATTTTCTTCATGGCTTTAATTATACCACAACCCACAGCGATGCGGCAAATCCAATAATGCCCGACCCGGATCTGGACATTTTACGGGTCGAAGACGAGAATGCCGAAGGCGCTTTCATTGGAGTAGGGGCGCTTGGGGTCGCCGATCCAGTAGAGGGCGTGATCGCGGCGGCCTCCTCCGTCATCGTCCTGCACGCTGATGTTGAAGCCAATGCGATCGGGCCGAGACATCTTGCCCATCGCGGCCCAAGGGATATAGAAGGTGTAAAGCGTGAGCTTGGATGAGTCGCCCTGGTTTCTCGCTCCAACTGTGAACGGCATTGCGCAACCCGACCACCAGACGTTAGTTGAATTGGCCATGCCCACCAATTCCGCCGTCCCCTTCTTGGAAAAATGCTTCCGGTCGACACGGAAGAACGTGTTCGGGTAGCCGGAGTAATCGCTGTTTGCGGCGCCATTGGCGACAAGGGCGAACTCTCCGCCATGCTTCAAATGGATACCGCCGTCCGCACGACTGTCTGGCAAGCGCGCAAGCTCGGCATCAATGAAGATCTCGACTGCATCGTCGTCCCATGCGGCGCACGAAACCGCGTTGGAGGGACAGGTGTCGGCGCGGCGAGCATCGTCGTCAAGGACGACCACCTTTACCGCAAGCCCGGCGGCATCGTAGGTGCAGCTGAACCAAAAGCTCAGGTCGTCGTCGCCGGCGGGCGGCTGCGTTTCCGCGTCTACGACTCCGTTCGTGACGGAAACGAACACGCCGTGCGGTCCGAACATGTCGATGTTGGACGGTCCTTTTTGGGAATAGCGCGCGTGGACGACAGGTGCCTCCGCAGTGGAACCGGTCGCGCAACCTGCTGCGAGGAGAGGCAGCAACAGCACGAAGCATTTCATTCTCATGCAGATATTATATCACAACTTCAACAACCGCATCACAGCGCCAGAGGAAGCGCCTTAGGCCCCCGCCATAAGTCAGAAGCTACCATTTATAATCGGAAAGACTGGCAAGAAGCCGCCGCGGGAGATAACGTTTACAATCCCTATCTGCAAGCCGGAATCCATCTTGCCCGCATAGTTCACTATGCCGATCTGACAGCCGCTGACGGAACCGGCGGCAACGTTGACGCCAGCAATGAGCAGCGCTCCGCACTGTACGCCGTGCACGTCAGAGGCGCAGTTCAGGAAGCCATACTGAAGACCCGACATGTTACCGCTCGACATGTTTATCCAGGCGTCCTGAAGCCCGAGAAATGAATCGGCATAGTTCAGGAGACCATACTGAACGCCAATCGAGCGACGAGCCGAGGAATCGTCGCCATTCGAGTTCCAGTTGACGAGCCCCACCTGAAGACCGACGAGCCGACGCGAGACGATGTTCGCGCCGCCTATCGAGAGCCCGTTGAAATCGCCGGTCGCGCGGCCGACGAGCCCGATGTCGAGCCCTGCGAAATCGTCGCACTGCCCGTAGAGAAGCGAAAGCCGGAAGCCGCCGACATCGCTTTGCGACGACGGCCACTGCACTGGGTCAAAGAGCGACAGCATCACGGGCGATCTTTCCTCGGCGTGGACGCATGGCGAAGCGACAACGGCGAGGCCAAGCGCGGCAAGCGGCAACAAAGAGGACAGCGTTTTGTTAATCATGGTTTTCATACCTTTAGGAACACCCCCCTGCGGCCGAGATACCAGAGTATCGACCATGTGACAAGATAGGACGTAAGGCCTGTAAGCGCACCACCCCAGGCATCGACATAGCCGCAGAGCCCCGAGAAAAGCCACCTCTGAAGAACGCTCATGACACCCGTCATCATCAGCATGTAGGCGAGTATCGAGTTCTTGCCGACAGGATCGAACGCGACCGTCCAGCGCCGCAAGCCAAGGACATCGACGACAAACACGAAAAGCGCAAGCATGAAAAGTGAATAGGACGCCGCCGAAAGCACGAACGAGACAGTCCATAGCTTCTTTACGATCGGATCGCCAAGGACGAGGATCGAAACGCATGCGGCGATTCCGCTCGCCACGGCGAACGCCACGAGAATCACGCACTTGCGACCTGTGCACTGCGTGTCGTCACGCCTTAGAAGCGCCCCGGCGAACATGCCCATGAGAGCAAGTGCTATGCCTGTCGGAAGTGCGAAGAACGACTCCGGCTCATAGCCCCAGCCAGCGACCATATGCGAACCGTACACCACCTTGTCGAGCCACGAAACGATGTTGCCTTCCACCGAATACGACCACGCGACTTCCGGCGCCCCTGGCGCCATGCAGAAATGGAGAAGCGCATAGTAGCCGACGAGCAGGATCGCCGCCAAGGCGGCAAGGACGCTCTTGCGCCTGATGTGCAGCCATGCCGTTGCCGCGAACCCCCAGGAAAGCCCGATGTACTGGAGAACGCCCATAAGGCGGAAGTCCGGCTTGAACTTGAGCACCCCGCCGAACGAGAACCCCAGGAGGAACAGTATCGCCGTGCGGACCACGATCTTCACCTGGATGCGCGAGACAGACCGTCCGCGGTCGAGCTGAGAGCCGAGGGAGAACGGCCACGAGACGCCGGAGAGGAAAAGGAAGAGCGGAAAGATCGTGTCGTGCTGCGCGAGCCCAGTCCATTCGACGTGCTTCATCTGCACCGCAAGCCAGCCATCCTGGCAGCCAAGCGCCGCGCAGACTCCGGAAATGGCAGCAGCCCCTCCCGTGATGAAGAACATGTCAAAGCCCCTGAGGGCATCGAGCGACAGCAGCCGCCCTCCCGTCTTCTTTTCGCAGTTCATTGTCCTCCTTTCCTCCTTTCCAGACCTTCGGCTTTGCCTACAGTTCCCAGCCCTTCTCGTACTCCCTGGACCAGAGAGCGGAAGCTGCCTTCGTGACCGGCGCCCCGGTCGCCGGATCGACATGCACGGTCTCGCCGAGGTCGGCGGCGATGTTGGCGACGAGCGGCATGAACGTCGACTTTACGCCGACTTCGGCAGGCGCGTTCGTCGCGGCGTTCTTCGCCCGGAGACAGTCCACGAAGTTCGCCATGTGATGGATGTCGAGGGCCCTGGTCGGATCCGTCAGGCTTCCGACGAGCATCGCGCTGTCCGATGCGAACTTGCGGACCTCCTTTGACTTTTCGTCGTAGATCGTCACGTTGTTCGCTGGGTCGAAGAAGGCCGACCCCCTTTCGCAGTAGATGACCGCGCCCGTGCCGACGCCCATGTATGGATTGCCTCCGTGGTGGCACGAGACTTCGAACGTCACGAACTTGCCGCCCGGGAACTTATAGGATATCCCGTAGACGTCTGGCCACTCGAAGTCGCCGCCGCGCGGGAAGACGGACGACGACAGCGCCTGCACGGACTCGGGCCATTCGACGTCAAGCGCCCAACGCGCGATGTCGGAAAAGTGCGGCATGTTGTTGCCGGTTTCGGCTGTGCCCCACCGGCGAAACCAGTGCCAGTTGTAGTGGACGACATTGTCGCGGAACGCCGTGCGCGGCGCGGGCCCCTGCCAAAGGTCCCAGTCCAGCCATTCGGGAACCGGCGCCTCCCGCCCGCTCCCGATGGACTCGCGTCTTGACATATACCAGCACTTCGCCCACCTCGGCTCGCCGAGGGCGCCGCCGTGCAGCAGTGCGATCGCATCGCGGTAGGTCTTGGACGAACGACGCTGGCTGCCCACCTGAAGGACCATGCCCGTCTTGCGCTGCGTCTCGAGAATCACCTCGCCCTCGCGCGGGCAGAAAGCGCACGGCTTCTCGACGTACACGGCCTTACCCGCGCGCATCGCCATGACGGCGCCCCAGGCATGCCAGTGGTCGGGAGTCTCGAGGATGACGCCGTCGATGGACGGGTCTTCAAGCACCTTCCTGTAGTCGCGCTCCTTCTTCGGCGAGACGCCGGAAATCTCAAGCACCTGCGACGCCGCCCAGTCCATTGCGCGCGAGTCGACGTCGCATACGCAGGCGATGTCCACGCCGGGCACGCGGAGCGCCGCCTTCATCACCCGCTGCCCGCGGCCAAGCTCGTGGCACCCCACGATGGCGAGCCGAACCCTGTTTGACGGGGCCTCTGCCCCGAACACCCTGCCCGAGGCCGCGATGAACGCCGCCGAGCCATATCCAAGAAACTGCCTTCTGCTGTACATAGCCCCCCCTAACGTATTTCCTTTATTCTGATGTTGCGCCAAAAGATGTTGTGCCCGTGTCCGCACCAGTGGATGCGTCCGGACTTGTTGTGCAGTCCCGGCCGGCGTATTCCGTCGGCAGGCACGGTGCCGTCCGTCGAATACTGCGAAACGTCGGCGTCGACAAGCGTCGATCCGTTCAAGACGAACTTGACCCTCGGCCCGTCGGCCGTGACCTCGACGCTGTTCCACTCGCCGGGCTTTTTCAGGTAGCTGTCGCCGTTTACCTTGCGCGCCGGCGCGACCACTCCGTATATCGCGCCAGTGTAGTGCACGTCGGCAAGACGGTTGGAGCCGTTGTACAGATCGCCCCAGTCGTCGAGGAGCTGCAGTTCCATCCCCTCGCGAGAGCACCATCCGTTTGGAGGCGTGCGTATGCCGAGCCCGTTGTTCGCGTTCGGCGGAAGCTTGACGTCGAACCTGATCGTGAAATTTGTGTAGTCGCGCGTCGTCCACAGGTTCTTGGCTCCGGATTCCCCGATTCCGTCTGACTGCGTGCACGTCAAGTAGCCCTCGGGCGTGACGCAATACGTGTTGGTCGCGCCCTCCCAGCCCGCAAGGTCGCGGCCGTTGAACATCGGCACGAAGCCGTCCTCGCCGCGCGCCGCCGCCATGGCCTCGTCTATCGAGACGACGGCACCGCCGCGTTTCGCAGACATCTCGGCGGCCTCCATGAACGCCATAATCTCAAGCGTCTCGTCGTTTGGCACCGGCGGCTCGCCGGTCCTGAAGAACCTGATGATCTCCTCGAGAAGCGGCTCGTAGCCCTTGTAGTCGTCGAAGACCACAAGCGGGCTCTTCGGGTCCTTCGGCCTCTCGGGGAGGATATAGCCCGAATATATCCACTTGTTGCGCTGCAGGCGGAGCTGCCCTATCCTGCCGTCCTTCCACACGCCGCAGACGGAATCGCCGTCGTCGTTGCGCACGCAGCTCACCGTCTTCACGCCAGTGCCCATTACGGCGACAAGCGGCTCAAAGCCGTGGATCCCGTACCACGTGTAGAAGTTATGTGTCCCCTGCTCCTCGTCCGGCGAGGGGGCGATCAGCGAGGCGCCCCTGATCGGGCCGTATTTTCCAGCGCGCGCCGCCTTGGCGACGTCGGTGTACCTGAGCGCGGACGAAGAGAAGTACTTCGCGCCGCAGCTGCGGGCAAGATCGTATATCCTGACGGCGTCGGCGAGGTTGTGTGCGATCGGCTTGTCGATGAAGCAGCGCTTGCCAGCGGCGAAGACCTTCTCGGCCTGCCAGAAATGCTCGCGCCCGTCGTTCGTCTCGAGGCAGACGACGTCCACCGACTCGATGAGCTCGTCGATCGTAGGCACCACGGCCACGCCCATCTCCCGCACCTTTGCAATGTATTCCGGATAGCGATTGGTGGACGAGAATATGTCGCGCGACCCCCACTGGTAGGCGGACGTCACGCGAAAGCCCTCCGTCCACGGCGGACGGTCCACGTTGATGACCTTCGTGAACGCGACGGCGTGGCTCGTGTCGAGTCCGATGATGCCGATGCGCGTCTCGGCGACCGCGCCGAAGACGGCAAGAAGCGCCGCGGCCGCCATGGCCACGACCTTGCCGTGCGTGCAACCTCCGGCTGGCGACTCCCTCATTCGACCCCCTTCCCGAGCTTCGCCGCGGCCGGCGGATCGAGGAACATCGTGCAGTCGGGATGACGTCGCAGGACCGACGCAGGACACATGTTCGTGAGAGGCCCGTCCACCGCTCCAGCGACGGCGTCGGCCTTGCGCGAATCAGGAACCGTGCAGACGATGGCGCGCGCCGACATGATCTGCGGCACGGTCATCGAGAACGCCTGCCTCGGCACGTCGTCAAGCGATGCAAACCAGCCCTCGCCGACTTGCTGCATGCGGCACTTCTCGTCAAGGTCCACGACGGCATAGGCCGCCTTCGCGTCAAAGTCCGCTGGCGGATCGTTAAACGCGATGTGCCCGTTCTCGCCAATGCCGATGCATGCGACGTCGACAGGCGACTCCCTCACGAGCGCCTCAAGCCGAGCGAGCTCCGCGCCGACGTCTTCGGCCTCTCCGTTGACCTCTACGAACGCCTTCATCGGCTGCGGCGTCTTCGAGACGAGCCGCTCGCGCATGTAGCCGCGGAACGACGCCTTGTGCGTCACGGGAAGCCCCAGGTATTCGTCGAGGTGGAAGCCCGTCACCTTCGACCAGTCGATGCCAGGTTCCGCGACGAGCGCCGCGAGAAACTCGAACTGGCTCGCGCCCGTCGCGACAATTATGCGCGCCTCGCCGCGGGCGGCTATCGCCTCGCGTATCTTCCCGGCGGCGGCGTCAGCCGCACGGCGGGCCATGTCAAGCTTGTCCCTGCCAACAACTATGTTCATTCGTGTCCTCCTATTAGTTCAAGCGGATTGTCGCGCCCTATCGCGCGAAGTTCGTCGCCAGAAAGTCCCACGCGCTCGGCGAGGAGAGCCATCATCTTGGCCATCGGCGTGGTCGCACCGACGAGACAGTTGCGCGCAGGGTTCCAAAGAAGCCCATTCGGCTCGAGTCGTGCGCGCGCACCGCAGACATCGTACTCCCCAGGCGGCATTCCGGCCGGATACTGCGCGTCCGAGACGGCAACAAGACGCTTGAGCGGCACGGCGCGGCAATAGAGCTTCAGCATCGTGTCCGGGAGATGGTGTCCGTCGGGAATGAACATGACCGACGCACGGTCCTCGACGAGCGCCGAGAACACGATCTGGTCATGTCTGTTGACGGTGTTTGGAATGCCGTTGCCGAGATGGGTGAACACCCTCGCTCCCGCCGCAAGACAGGGCTCAAGCTGCGCCGGCGACGTCGCGAGCTGGTGTCCGAGCGACACGACGACGCCTTGCGCGGACACGGCGCGCACGAAATCGGGCATGCCGGGAATCTCCGCCGCGACGTTTACCATCCGGACAAGCCCTTCCGCCGCGTCCTGGAAACGCCCGAAAAGCGCAAGATCCGGCGCACGCACCCATTCTATAGGATGCGTCCCAACGGCGCCAGGTTCGGGCGAGATGAACGGACCTTCGAGGAAGAATCCGAGAATCGCCCGCTCGCACTCCGCATAGCGCTTCCGTGCCTCCACGACAATGCGCATCGTCGCGATGACCGTCTCGGGGTCGCCGGTCACGAGCGTCGGCAGAAACGCCTCGGTGCCGTCGGCGACGAGTCTGTCCGTGACGGACTTTACGGCTTCGACGGTCAGGCCCGGCGCATTGAAGTCGACGCCTGCATAGCCGTTCACCTGGAGATCTACCCAGCCCTTCACATCAGCCCCTTGAAGTAGTCGCGAGACTCGTCGATCCACTGCGGATTGTCGGGGAACGCGTTTGCAAGCTCAAGCCCGAGGCAGCCGTCGTAGCCAGTCTCCCTGAGCGCCGCAAAGATCCCGTCGTAGTCAAAGACGCGCCCCGCGGGGTTCACTCCCGACGAACCGTTCTTCGCGTCGGACAGGCAGCGGACGTGCCCGTCAAAGATGCGCGAGGCGTACTTCCGCGCGATCTCGCCACAGTCAAGCCCGTCCGCATACGTGTACGCCCAGTCCACGCAAAAGCCCATGCGTGGCGAAAGGTCGCCGATTATGCCGTAAGTCTCCGGCACGGCCGGGTAGAGATTCGGATTGCCCGTCTTGGGATTCCGGCCGTGGTTGTGGATCGCGAACTTCATCCTGTATTCATCGGCAAGGCGCGAGCAGAGTTCGCACATTGCGCGGTCGCTGTGGCAATCAGTCCATTGGGGGCCGTCCTGCCTGCCGGGAACGCCGACGATCAGCGGCACGCCGAGCGCCGCCGCATAGTCGAAGCGCCTGCGGGCCTCGTCAGGCGAGTTGAAGGCAATCGGGCCGACGGCATACGGCTCAACACCGTGGTCACTGCATTTGCGGCGGAACTCCGCGATGTCGGCAGGCGTCGCGTCAAACGGCAGGTGAAAATTCTTCACGCACAGATGCGCAAAGCCGTGGGCCTCGCAGAAAGCAAGCGCGTCGTCCGTCTTGAATTTGTTGAGCGTATAGCCAGCCATAGCAAGCTTGAACTTGGTCCTGCCGCCGCGCGGCAAGAGTGCCGCGCACCCGCCGAGCGCCACGCAGGAAGCCGCGCCAGCCATGAATTCACGTCTTGTCATCTTCCTTCTCCAGTCTTGAGAAAAATGCCTCGACCGCGGCGCGCCCGTCCGGCCCGTCGCGGAATACGAGCGTGCCGAGCGCCAGAAAGACGACGGTCGCCGCCGCCGTCAGGGGGAAAGCCCAGATCATCTCGCGCAGAAACGGCCAGCGGACGCCCGCCGCGAACAGCGCGAGCCCGAAGGCGGCGCCCCCTACTAGGCCGGACATTCCAGCGCGGCGCGAGAGTCGTCGTACAAGCAGACCGCCGAGCATCGGCAGCGCGATTGGCGGGAGAAGCACCCCAAATACCTTGTTTGAGAGGTTGAAAAGGTCGTCCGCCCCCTGTGCGTACTGCATGACGAACGTGAGCGCGACCACCAAGGACCCGACGACGACCGTCGCCACGCGGGCAGCGACCATCTTCGCCTGCGGCGAAGGACTCTTCGAGAACCTGAGGTACAGCTCGTTCACCATGACGGCCGCCGCCGCGTTGAAATTGCCGGCGAGCGAACTCATGGTGGCCGCGAACATCGCGGCTACGACGAGACCCATCATCCCGATTGGAAGGACCTCGCGGCAGAGCAGCGCGTATACGCCGTTCATCTCGGATTCCGGCAGATCCGGCAGAAAGACGCGCGCCGCCATCGCGGGGAAAAAGAAAAGCGGCGGTCCGAGGAAGAGAAGCACTGCGACGAGATACGCCATCTTCCTCGCGTCGCCGTCGCTGCGAGTGGAGTAGTAACGCTGGACGAGCGACCAGTTTGTCGAGAGCGTCGAGCAGACGACGCAGAAGAACACAAGCATGTAGACAAGCGTGTACTTGCCGGCTGTGAAATCGAAGAACCCTGGCGGCACCCGTTCGAGAAACACCTTGAAGCCATGCAATACTCCCGCTCCGCCGTCGAGCGCCGCAAGCCGCCCCAGGCAGAGAGGAGGGAGCGCGAAGACAACGGCGATGATGACGAGAAACTGGATGAAGTCGCAGGCGAGCGTCGCCTTGAGTCCGCCGAGAAACGTGTAGACGACGATTATGACGCCGGAAATGCAGATGGCCCAGAAAAGCGGGAAGCCCATCCCGACGCCGACCACGGTGCCGATCGCGAGAAGCTTGAGCGCGTTGTCGAGAAGCTGCATCGGAAGGCCGAGGACGGCGAGCGTCCCGCACATCGCCGGCGTATAGCGCTCGGCGACGAAGTCAATCGGGCTCCCCTTGGCCGCACGCCGCCACCTGACTGCGAGGAACCACGCGCCGAGCAAGACGACGGGGACGGAAATCCAGCTTATGGCGACCGGAATCCACCCGAACTTGTAGGCAAGCGCGGAATACATGACGAACGCAAGCGCCGAGAAACTGTTCATGTAGAACGACACGCCCGAAAGCCACCACGGAACGGTCTTGTCGTTGCCGAAGAACTGCGCAGACGAAGTGGGCCTGCGGCTGTAGTAGACGCCGATTCCGACCATCACAGTGAAAAACACCGCGACGACGCCATAGTCAACTGAAGAAAGACTCCCCGCCATTTGTTGATATTATACCGAAAAATCGCGATCACTTCAATTGTCTACCGAATGTCCTCTGCGGCGGCAAAGGCCGCCTTCAATCGCGGAACGGAAAGACCGGTTTCAAAATAGGCGCGGTCGGCGGCGCGAAGCGTCACGGACGAGCCATCCTCGCCGAGCGGCGCGGAAAAGAGGCTCTCGCGCTCTCGGGCGTTCCAGTAGGCAAGGACCGTGCGCCCGCCGCGAACGAACACAAACGCCCGCACGTTCTTAGCCTTCTCCGGCTCCGGCAGCATCTCGATAGGATGCAGTTCATATTCGCCGTCCTCGCGCAGGTAGAGATGGTGTTCGACCTTGCCGTCGCGCATCGCCTCCTTCTGCGCCTCCGTCAGCCACCTCCTCACGCGCACGTCCTCCCATCTGCGAATCGTCTCGATGACGTCCTTGGCGCGCGGGTGGCGCTCGAACGCCTCCTTGTCATACGCGAACTGGATCGGGCAGTCCCAGGCCGCCGCAGTCGATGTCCCGAATTCGTACATGTCTGACTGCATCCCGATGTCGCCGGGACGGATGCGGCCTGGCTCGCCGAACCAGAACCAGCCGAAGTTGATCCGCGTGAAATCCTCGCGCATTATCGGCGCCTCCCTGATCTGCCACTTCCTGAGCTCTTCCTTGAACACGTTCGGCTCGCACACGTCGAAGGCGTTCGCCCCGGAAAGCATGTGCCAGCCGAAATGGCCCTTCGCGGCACCCTCGGCGAAAAGCGGTTCGGGGACGAGATTCCTGTAGACCCTGTACTGGGCAAGCGGCACGTTTATGCCGGCCGGCGGGAGAACGCCTTCGCTGCCGTCGAAATAGATGAACGAAAAGCCGCACTCGTTGTAGAACGCCGCTATCTTGCCTGCTATCTCGTCCTGAAGGTCCGTTGTCTGGTCAATGTAGCAACTGTTGCATCTGAACTCCGACATGTCGAGAATGCCGCCAATCTCGCCGCGCGGATGCGCAACGACATCCGTCTCCCACGCGCCGCGCCTGACGCCAGTGAATTTCCAGGGGCGCTCGCGCGTGTACGCCTCGTAGCAGAAAAGCTCGGTCCCGAACTTCAGGACACGCGCCTTCGCGGCCAGAACGGAGCCCTGCGGATTTTCGAGGACTTCGATTTCCGGGACGTCGCCCTGCGCAGGAATCGGACGGGCGAGCGTGAACCTGCGCTTGATCCCAAGACGAGGGTCGGCGGCACCCTTCACGTATCTGCTTTTCATGCCGATGTGCGTCTGCAGGATATGAAGCCCAACCTCAAGACCGGCCTCCCTGCACTTCGCGATCGCCGCCTTGGCGTCGGCAACGCCGTTCGGCCACTTGTCGCGCCTTATGTCGTAGTCGCCGCAGTACAGGTAGGCGTTCTCTTCCTCGAAAAAGCGCTTGTAGTACGCATGGAGAAGCTTTATCCCGCACTTCTTCGCCATTGCGATCGTGTCGTCGACGGTCTCGGGCGAGAAGTCCCTCAAGTCCATCTGCGAACGGTTGATGACGGCGGAGCGTCGGCTCTGCACACCACGCGGCAGGCCGAAGTCGCGCTCCATTGCGTCAACACGGTCGAGTATCGCCTCTCCCGCGTCGGCGGCAATCACTACCGGGACGCCGCGCAGCTTGACGGCATCGTAGGTTGCGGCCCAGGTCAGCCTGCATCGTGCACGGACTTCGCTGTCGACCTCCGCTTCCGGCGCCGCCGCCATGAGGGCGACGGCCGCCTTCTCGTCCCATGCGCAGTTCAGGACTACGCCGAAGTTCTTGCGCGGCTTGAGCGGAAGCTGGACGACGCGGAATTCCGCCACCGCCGGCCAGTCCATGAATTCGTCCAGGCTGTTCGGCTCAAACCCCCTCAGCGTGAACGCCATGTAGTCGTCCGTCACCTTGACGTCGACTATCGCCTTGTAGGAATAGCCCGGCGCGTCGGATATAGTATCGAAGCCAAAAACAAGAGCACCGTCCCTCTCCTCGACGGAGTTGGACCCGTACACCGATCTCTTGTTCGGCCAGATAAGCTTGACCTCGTTTCCAAAGGGCCTGTCCTGCACGGTCTGGCAGAAAGACACGCCCTCGTCCCCCGCAAGGCACTCCTCGCCCGTGGACTTGACCTTGAGCGAGCGAACCTTCCCGTCGGCCGATATGACAAGCGAGAACCTCGAGTTTTCAAGCGTAACGCCCGAAGGCGCGGCAACAGCCAGCGCCGGGGCGAGTGCGGCGGACACGAGTGCCGCTCCTGCAAAAATGCTCCTCATCATTTCTTCCTCCCTTCTGATGGTGGCGCAATGCGGCGCAGGGCAAGTCTGTCGACGTAGAGCGTTCCGTTCTCGTAGCGAGCCGAGACCCATAGATCGTACCAGTTCGGATCGACGTCCATGCCGTCGTCGAGGATGTGGAAGTCTTTGAGGTTGAAGTCGCAATCCCAGGAACCGTCGAACCAGAAGATCGTCTCAAACCCGACGTGGAGCGTCTTCAGCTTCACCCATGTGTATGTCTCGGCGCTCAGTTCCTCGGCAGCCTTGACGACACGCTGGCCGTAGCTCTTCTTCGACGGACGGTCGTAGACGCCCCAGATTATATTGGAGCCAGTCTTCTTCATCACGGCCTTGCCTCGCGGGGACTTGGGGTCGTCGATCCGCTTGCCGCCGCCGCCCACATGCCAGTCAACAAGCAAGAGATCTCCATCCGGAACGGACTTCAGCTCTTCGGGAAGGTCGTCGAACTTCATCGTAAGGAGGTCGATTCTCTCTTCGATCTTCTTTTCCGCGACGACGCGCCATTTCGGCTCGGAGAACATGATTCTCGCGCTTTCCGTCGCCCACTTGCGGTAGGTCTCGATCGCCTTTGCAAACTCGTCCTTTGCCTTTGGGTCCTTGCGGTAGATGGTCAAAAGCTTCTCGGAAAGCCTCTCCATGATCGGCGCCATGCGCGCGCGGTATTTCTCGCGCGTCTCCTTCTTGTACGCCTGCGCGACGAACGAACCGAACTTCCTCAGGACTGCGGGGTCGGACTTCCAGGTGTTGATTCCCGTGCGCTGCTCGAAGTGATCCTTGCTGTATCGCGTCAGCACCTGCTCCCTCATGTAGCGGTATGCCTCGTACATGTCGCCCGCGCCTTCGCCGTAGGCGCGGCAGAACGTGCGGACGAGACCGTCCACGTCGAGCGAAGGATCTATGTACAGCTTTGCGAGAACATATCGATTCAGCTCGTCCCACGACCCTGAGCCAGACCAGAACTCGTTTTCCATGAAGACGGAATCGATGCCGAGCGACGAGAAGTACCTGACGTTCGAGGCGATTGCGTCAACCGCGGGGGACGGCTCGTCGCCGCGGTAGAGGTAGTCCCATAGCTCGATGTTCTTCGTGAGCGCGGCCCATTCGCGTATTTCGCGGGCGTTGTTCTCGTTGAAGTGTCCTTTCGTCAGAAGCGGAATCGTCGCGTCGCAGTGCGAGTAGACGTTGCACCACCAGATGCGAAGATTTGGCTCGACCGTTATCTTCCCCTTTTCGGGCGCTCGTTCGGTCGATACGTATGCGAAAATACGAATCTGCACGTCAGGGTACTTCTCGCGCACGTCGCGGGCGAGACGGTTGGCAAACTCCAGCACGAGCCCTGCGTCGCCTCCGTCCTTGTGTCCACCCTCGACGCGGTCGTACTTCGCAATGACCTTCCTGCACTCCGGGCAGAGGCAGATGAAGTCGGAGTTGTCCATCTGCGTGAAGTCGTAGACGAGCGGAGGGTCGTCGGGGAACTTCGCGCGGTCCGCGGCTATGAAGCCCAAGAGGGACTCGAGGACGATGCGGTAGGCGTCGGGGTTCGTGTAGCAGAGCTGGCACTTGGAGTTTCGGACAAAGCGCCTCTTGCCGTCGGGCCCCATGGAGTAGTATTCGGGATGCTCGCTTCCGTACTTCTCTGGCGGCAGGTAGTCGAACGACGAGTGGCAGTGCTTCGTCTGCCCTGAGACGCGGTAGCGGCCCTCTATCTGGTCAGAGCCCGGTTCGCACGACAGCGCGCGCCCGTACCGCTCCCAGAACTGCATCATGTACGGGAACTTCCTGCGGTCGAACCGCGCGGAGTATATCTCGCGGTTGTAGAACGCCGGCTTTGTCGTCCATTCGCGGACCGGGACCTTCGCCTCGGGGTCGGCCCTGAAATCGTCCGGCCCGTCGTCAGGGAAGAATACCCGGTAGCCGAGGCATTTCTCCGCGAACTCCCAGGCGGCAGCAGACACCGCGTAGCCGGTGCGCCCAAAGAGAAACGCCTTCCCTGGAACGCACTTGACGCGCCAGTCGCAGAGCCGCAGCCCCTCCGCCGTCACGCCGGCCTCCGCAGCCGCAGGGCAGTCGCCGAGATAGATGAACGTCCCCTGCGCTGGCTCCTTCCCCTGCGAATATACGGCGGGGGCCCGGCCCGTCACGTTGGAAATCACCGTCACGAGGTCTTCCGCGGTCTTCTGGACGTTGAACAGCCCGCTCGACTTCTCCACCTTGCACTTCACGATTGCGGCGTCCTTCAGGGCAAATGCCGTTTTCTGCCCCGCACCCGCGCAAAACGCGATTCCCGCGGCCACCGCCGCGACGACTACTGTTTTCTTCATTGAACTATCCCTCCCTTGTTATTTAAGTCTTATGGTAAAGCCAGTGCGGCGGATGTCGGCGACGACAGCCGAACCAGACACCATTAGCGATGCCATGTATCCTTTCGGAACACCAATCATACGCCAAGACGATGCAGACGGAATGGAATCCGCAAATTTCGCAACCGCGACTTGTCCGCCGCGAGCGTTAGCGACTGGGCTTCCAAAGTCAACAAGGACAGGACCAGAAATCGCCGCTGATAGAAACCACGGAGCGCCATTCGTGGCAACAAGAGACTCCGACAGCGGAACACTTATCGTCGGCGCCGTTGCCGTGAAATTCGAGAGCTTTCCACCACCGGAAAACGTAACGCCTTCACCGAGATCATTGCCACCAAAATCAACAGACGCGCCCTCGGCAGCATTATAGGCGCCACCAATGCGGCATGCACCGCTCTCTACCAGCACATCGCCGCCTTGCACGTCGAGCGTCCCCTCGAACGCGAGGGTAACGGGGTCGTCGAGAAGATCCTTCTGCCACTTGCCCTGGTTCTCATTGTCCGCGTCCTCAGCATACCACGTGGCCCGACGGCAAAAGACATACGTGCCGCCACCTGTCTTTGTCATCCCGCCTTCCCCTGTAACAGCCTGCGTCGCCTCTACCGTATACCCTGCCTCAACGGGGAAAGTCAAGCCATCTGCGCCTTTCGTCCTTATCACGACATTCGTCGCATGCATGAACTTCATCGGCTGCCATTTTCCCGCGTCCGCAATCCACGTTCCGCCGTCGAACGACAAATCAAGGACAAATTTTGACTCTTTTTCCCTCATGCGCCACGTGGAAAGCACACCGCCGTTGACAACCGAGACAGAATAACCAGTCGCCCTCATCTGCATGCCGCCAAAAACCGAATCTCCGGCAAGCACGGATCCGTCAATATGGATTTTATGCCTGTTTCCGCCCCAGCTTTCCATCCTGTAGTTCACATTCCCGCCATTCACGTATACAGCGGCTCCATCACGCATGATGAAAGTCGCGTTGCTGCCGTCAGAAGAGCCATACGGAAGAAGGCTGTTGGCAACGCTCCAGGTCGCACGTTCCACGATCACCGTCGGGGAGCTGTAGACCACATCCACCCCGCTTCGCATGCTCTGCGACGCCACACGTGCGCCATTGACGATTTCAAGCCGCGCAAACTTCGACAGCGACGAAGAATCGTTCCCTATGCGGCTGCAGAAATTAAACTGCCCAACACTCGAAAGATTGGCCGACATTCCATCCACGACGAGCGACGGCGCTTTCCCTATGCCGCTCGCCCAGATTCCAACGCTCATGCAATGGCGAATGTCGACAAGCGCCCCCTCTCCGCCACTGAACACCACCTCGCCTTCAGCCACGTTGAAGCCGTTGTATCCCCTTTTCTCCGGAACCCATTCGACGGGAGAGATGTCTCCCACGCCAGGGTTGGCAACGTTCTTGTTTCCATCTATGAACCCGTCGCAGCAGGAGAGCGTCATTGTATCGCCCGCCCCCGGCGAGAATGTCAGCGTCCCAACGCCGCGCTTGAATATGCAGCCGTTGGCGACATGCGCATTGGTCACGACAAGCGGCGCATCGATCTTGAGGTCGATGAGGTCGTTCGTAGACGGAGTTTCGCCGAAAAGCCCGCCTGGCAGCGTCTGCCCTTGGCCTGAGCCATCGCCGACGAACAGGAACCTGCCGCCTGCCATGTGGATTCCGCTCATGGCCGAGACGGGCTCTCCAAGCGCCAAGGCTTCTTCAAGGACAAGCGTACCGTCCTTGACTGTGACGCCTCGCGGCATTGTGCTTCCGCTCCCGGCCAAGACGAGCCTGCCTTTGCCCGTCTTGACTATCCCGCCACCCGTGACGGTCGAGGCGAGGCGAAGTGTCGCACCTTCGCCGACTTCCACGGGGAGCACTCCGTAATTTCCGAGAACATAGGTGTCGGAAATGGTCTTATCCGTCGTCTCGCCATCACCGTTCCACTCAATTCTATCTTCTACGAGCGCCACGTCTACTGAAAACACAGTCACATCGCCAGACTTAACCGCGGAGAAATCGTAGACAAGGGAATCGTCAAGCCCCGTTGCAGACGAAGGAACAGACCATGCGGACATGGATTCGAAATCCACCGCACCGGTCGTAGTCATGAGCGTGTATGACCGCCTCGTCTCAAAAATGCCGCCGAGGGCAATGCCGGCAGAAACAATTTCGACCGGGCACGCAAGTTCAAGCGTCGAATCCGCCGTGCAACGTATTGTGCCGAAGGAGCCATGCGAACCTAAGACGAGTTTCTTGATTCCAGACTCGGCTGGCGCATCCTCGAAAACCACCTCTGCGCCGTCTACAAGGACAAGCTCCGACACCGTCCTTGCTCCGGCGGCGAACACCACCTTGCCGCCCGAGACAACTATGCGCGACACCGTCGTGTTGCCTCCCGTAAGCGTCTTCACGCCAGAGCCCTTCATCGTCAAGACTCCGGGGATGCCCTCCATGTCGACGAAGTCAACCGCATTTGTAATGTCGTAGTCGCTGACAATCGTCAAACCCGAGGGGCCGCACTCGACATGCTCAAGATCGTACAGGAACCTCCCTTCCTTTATGGCCTCCAACGTTCCGCCATTCGCAGAGATGCTTGCGACGCCGTCCTTCGACGGATCCTTCGCATGACTTCCATCTCCGCCTTTCACGCGAAGGACCCGCATGACGCCGCCATTCAGTTGAAGCCGAGCGCAACACCCGATGACGCCTTCCTTCAGCAGCGTCACGTCACGCAGCGCGTTGTTGGAGAAGTTAGGCTTGACTTCAATCAGTCCGCCGGACTGGAGGACAGTGTTCGTGGTATACGAAGCCGACTTGTCGGTCGAAAGCAGAAGCCCCTCGCCGCCATTTATCGTGAGAGTTCCACTCTCCCCCACCTCAAGGACAGAGCTACCACTGTGCCCGACGGTCACGCTCCCGGCAGACGCAACCACCGCGCCGTTGGAAATCGCGATCGACCCAACAGAGCTTGCGTCTTGCGCCAGAATAATGCGTCTTGCGGCAAGATTCCCGCCAACGACGTCGACACGTCCAGTGCCTGCGCCTCTTCCAATGTCAAAGGAATCGATATCACAGGAGCAGTCGCTGAAAACGGCTTTCCCTACGCCGTCAAAACCGATTCTAAGGCCAGAGGATGGCTCGCCTACGGACACATTCACGTCGGCATTCTCGAATTTATGCGTTCCGTTAAGAAGCAGCATACCGCTGTATGCGGAGTTCTGGCAATGCCGTACAACGGGCATGCCGCCGTCGACGCGCCTATAGATGAACTCGTCTCCTTCAGTGCCGATCGTGAAATTGGCGATACCACCTGGATTCGTGTCATCAAACCTGCCCATATATACCGAACCGACAAACGTCTCCATGCCAGACCCAAACAGGAAAGTGGGTGACTTGGCATTTCCGTAAATGGCTATGATTGCCGTGTCTTCCGCAGTATGCGGATACGATGTATTCTCGATGCCGTCAATACGCTTCCATGATGACACGTCCGACCACTGGAATCCTCCACCAGTCAACGCCGAAGCCGACATCTGGTCGAAAACATATATCGTCCCATTGCCTGTCCTCTTTGGGAGAATAAGCACCGGGAGAACGTTCGTGACGCTCGCCGAATCGATGCACTGGACGCCGAGGATACCAGGTTCGAGCGCATTAAGCACGTTGCCGGAGATAGAGGCGAAGGAATCGTTCAACACTTTATAGCTCTCCCCCTCTTCAAGCGAGGGAAGCACGATGGCATCGCCTGGACATACATGCAATACACCGTCGGCAGAACAATGTGACGGTATGTCGTCGATGTATATGCCAGAGGTACCTGACCCGATCTCTGCCGAAAATGTCTCCGAGCATTCCATGCCATCCAATGTCGCTGAAAGTACGACCCGGGCTGCGGCAAAGCTCTTTGCACCGATTCCCGGCCAGGAGATCCGCCCGGCGTCGGCTATTGACTTCGCTCCAACGGTTTCGCCACTATATACGAGCGTGGCGGTGCCGGTGGCTGGCTCTCGAAGCCCGGTTATGTCAATATAGACGTCAAGAGCAGATCCATCCGACGAGAATTCCCATCCTATGCCAGACGCAATGAACGGAGTGGAACATGTCGATTGGGCCGGAACATCAACATATGTGTCGATGCCAAATCCATTGCGCACCCTGACACGAAGCGAATATTCCGTCATGGGAAGCAATCCCAGGACAATTAGACTCGTCGGCGTTCCAAGTGCCGCAGCGGATTCCGCCGAGGCGACAATTGTCTCAAATCCATTGGTCGAAGCTTCAAGACGGACGGACGAACCAGTCGGGCCAGCGCCGGATTCAGTCACCGTCGCAATTGCAGAAAGAGACCTCAGCCCACGCTTAAAAAACTCTGCCGTTGCCTTCGGAGAGCTGGGAATATGGGTCGTAAAGCTGGCTACCGAGGTCGTCAGGGATTTATTTTTGTCGTTCACTACGATTGCACGGGCGTAATACTTAGTGCCAGTCGCAAGTCCTGTCAGCGGAATATCGCACTCACCAAGCACCGAAGCCGCGTAATTCGTCGAGAAAAAGGCGGATGCGAAATCTGGCACTGTTGAAACCTGCACCGTGACATTCGCCGACCCGGCATCGATTCCAAACGATGAGATGTCAACTGCCACCATCGCATTCGCGTAGCCGACATCAGGCACCAAAACGCCCGCCACCGGCTCGGGCGTTTCCCCGTATGGCTCCGCCATCCCAGTCGTCAGAAAGGAGTCGGAGGTCTGCGTCGCATAGTCGGCCGCGATCCAGTCGGCGGACGGCACGAACGCGCCGAGGCGGACCTCGTCCATCTCGGCGTTGACGCGGCGTCCCTTCTTGTTGGTGTCGCTGGAATTGTAGGAATCCTGCGTCGAGCAGCCGATACCGATGTCCGTGTCCTGCTGGTTGACCGTTTCGAGGCACGTCACGGTTTCGAGGTAGGAGCCGTTGAGGTAGATGTCGGCGACCTGGGTGTTGTTATTCGCCGTGCATTTCCAGACGACGTCGACCTTCTTCCAGACGTCGTTCGTCGCGCAGAGCGTCGTGCCGAGGTTGTAGGTGCCGGACGTCGTCGCGGGCGTCGTCCCACCGGCATAGACGCGCATGAGCTTGGGCGCGCCGTCGCTGTTCTCGTGGAACGAGAATCCCCACCCCGTGCCCTGGTCGCCCTTCCGACGGCAGATGAGATTGGCCCACTGGACCACGCCCTTTGCGCGAACCCAGAACGAGGCGTGGAAGTCGGTGCCGAGCGCATTGGCGGCCGCCTTCTTCACTGGGTCCGCAGCGTCCCCTCCGACGGGAACGCGGATGGAACGTGCGTGCTCGCTGTCCTCGGCGATGCGCCAAGCGCCGCCGACCATGCTGCCGGACGCGGCCTTGCCGACCGGCGTGAAGCCATCGAGGCCGTTGGCCGTCGAGTCGTGGATGGTGACGGGGGCGGAATCGGATGGCGTCCCCGTCTCGCCCATGTGCCAAACACCAGTGTAGTCGGCCCAAGGCTTGTCGGGACAGACGGCGCGACCGCTTGAATCGGAGCCCCAGCACATCACGAACCGTGTGCCATTCGTCATCGTCGAAAGGCGCACCCAGATGAGCGAGGTGTCATTTGTGTTCCAAGTGTCGATTTCGTAGGGAAGACCGCTACCATCCATGTCCACAAACGCGATATCGCTTCCGTTAGACGACGAATGCAGATCGCCGTAGGAGAAACCCCGCGGCAAGTTGTCGCCAATCCGAACGAGAACCGGGAAATTGTACAACGGCGACGATCCTGTATAACCATCAACGATAAACATCGCGCCCTTGTCAAAACTCGCAGATGTCGGTCGCGGCAAAGCGGATCCTTCGGCAAAAAGCCGTGCCGCAAGTAAAACGGATGTCAATACTATTGTCGCCCTTTTCATTGTTCCTCCATTCGTGCCTCTTGGCAGCCCCCGTAAAGCGCCGTCGCAGACGGCAGCCTGTCATAGACCGGGCAGCCGCCGCCGCGGTTGCGCGTGATGAAGTTCATCTGCCGCAACTCCGACAACTGCGCCATCCCCGAATGCCTTTCGGCGACAGCAGTTGAAAACAGCGGAACAAACGCGAGAACATGACACTTGCATATCATGAGATGATTTTACCACAGATACGCGTTCCGCGCAATGCGGATTTTTAAATCTGCCGTGAATCACGCCCCTGGCGTCACGCGCACCGCGCCCCTGTCGGGAACTGCGTCGACGAGCGCATAGGGCGCGCCCTCGTGCGTGACGAAGCGCACAGGGACGCTCTTCCCGCCCTGCGTCGCCTTCGCAGACTTCCAGCCGTTCGGAAGGCGGACCTTAACGGTGAGCGGATAGTCGAAGATGTCGTCCTTCATGCGGTCGGTCAGCGTGAACTCGATCGCCTTGCCCTTCAGCGCGCTCGCGAGCGTCGCCGAGTCGCGCTCCTGCCCGTACTTCGCGGCGTCGTCGAAGCGGCACACCCAGAGCCGATCGTCCTTTAGAGACGCGATGTAGCGGACCTCCCTCTCCGCGCCAGCGGCGTTTTTCGCCCTGTCCTCGTCTGTTCGTCCTGCGTGTACGAAGTGGTACAAGACGATGTTCCAGCCGCGCTTGAGCGCCTTGTTGCCGCGGATCCACTTCGGGTCTTCCTCCGTTTCTCCGAAAGCCACCATCTGGACGTGGCCCTTGCCGCCCGCACCCTTGTTTGTGCAGAGGTAGTTGATCGAATTGGCGCAGCTCGGTACGCCGTAGACGCCGCGGCAAGCAATCGCGTACTTCGCCGCGATTGCCTCGTGCGGCTCACCGCGCGGATACGCGATGCAACATGCGAAGTTGTTCGTGACATTGTCGTTGATTGCCTTCAGGGAGTCGCGATACATCGACTCGACCTCCTCGTCGGACGGCATCGGGACGTCCCCGTGCTTCGCCTTGTGGTTCGTAGTGTGCGACTGGATCGAATGACCGGCGTTGGCGAGCTTCTGCCAGTCTGCCCACGTGCCGTTGAACCCAGGGTTCTTCTTATACACGCAGTGGTCGGTGATCACGAACCATGTAAGCTTGATGCCGAGTTCCTCGGAAAGCTTAAGCCACCACTCGTGGTCGGGCTTGCAGTTGTCATCGATGGTGATCGAGCACGCGGCGAATCTGTCGCCCGCCCACAGGCACACGTCGGCGTCGCCCGGCTTTTCTGGCCACACCAGGTCGGTCGGCGTCTTGAAACGCCCGCCCTTCGGGGGAGGAGGAAGATTCATCAGCTGCTCGCCACCAACGGCGGCAAAAACGGCCGCCATGGAGAGTGCCGCTACAATGGTCGCTCGCTTCATCTTTCGTTTCTCCATTCGTTAAGTCTTATTTTGCGTAAGCGCCGCACGGACGCGGTCCGCGCGGATACGGGTTGCCGTTTATGTCTGCCGGCACGCACTGGAGCGGCACGCCGTGCTTCAGCGCGGGCGAGCCGGCGCGCAGCGCGTAGTGGTGATGCGCCTCGTCGGCGAACGGACGCTCCGCGCGCGCCGTCTCGGAGCCGTACTCACCCGTGTCGCCGCCCTTCCTGTCCTTCCCGTAGAAGGCGTTGCGCCACACCTTGAGTCCGGCGGAGCCGTCTCCGTTCGCGAGCGCCGCGAAACCGCCCATCTGGCGCAGCACGCAGTTCACCACTCGGACGTCCTTGGGGTTAAACGTGCCCTTGGGGCCCTTCGCCTCGCGCCACAGCCAGGTCTGGTCCACAAGCGTGATGTGCGCGAAAAGGACGTTCTCCATGTCGTCCGAGTACTGCGTGTACATCGCGCAGTCGCATTTGAAGGAGACGTTCACGAACGCCGAATCGCGCAGGCGTATGCCGAAGAGCCCCTGGCACTTGCAGTCGTATCCGGACACGTTGTACAATATGACGTCGTGGACCCATCCAGGCGCCTTCGCGTGCGACTGGTGGAAATCGGGGTGCGCGCCCGTCTTGCCGGGATCGACGCCGTCGCAGCGGCAGTTCACCACGAGGCAGTCGCTGCCGGTCCACACGTCTGACGATATGTCGTGCACGTAGTGTCCGCGCTGGAGCGTCGCGCCGGGGCCGTTCGACATCTCCTTCGTCTCTCCGCCTGTCACGTACGCACGCATGCGGTTTCCGAGGACGTTCGCGTTGCACGCCCAGCGTCCCTTCTTGTTGAGCATCGTGCATTCGTCGAGCCAACAGCAGGTTGCGCCGTTCTCGCCTGCGATGATCGACGCGTACTTCCCCTCCGCGTCGCAGAAGAGAGTGACGTTCCTGAAGCGGAGCTTGTCGCCGCCAGGGCGCCCCGCGGAGAACTCGACCTCCTCGCGCTTCGTTCCGGGGGCGGCAGCGATCGTCGTCCAGAACTTCGCGTTCCTGTCGCCTATGCGGCTCAGCGAGTAGACGCCATTCCTGAGGTACACCGTCCCTCCGTCGCCAACCTTCCTGACCGCGTCGGCAAGCGAATCGTCCGGACCTATCGTCACCTCGGCCTTCGAGCCCTGCGTGCCCTTCGCATTGGCGTAGAGCGGGAGATCCGGAAGCTCAAAGCTCTCAGGCGCGGAGCCGAGCGTGGTCGCGACCGCCTTCACCGCCACCGGTCCGTCCGGAAGCTTCGCCGCGTCAATCGGCACGAAGTACTCCCACACGCCGGTGCGGGCGTTGAGCTTCGGCTCCTCCGCGGTGAACTTCCGTCCGCCCACGTCGAACGTCACCTTGACGCCGTCCTCGTGGAACGCCACCACGCCCGCATTGAATACGCCGGAGATGCGCTGGTGCGGAACGACGTCCCACCGCGCCACCGGCCTCGCCGCGAACGCCTGCCCTGCGGCCAGTGCCGCACAGGAAACCGCCGCAACGCAAAACACCGTCTTTCTCATGTGTCGCATCCTTTCAGTGTTCGTCGCCGTCTGCAGGAAAGATCAGCGGATGAGAATCCGCAGCCCCGCCTCGGACGCCTCGAAGCACCCGATGTCTATCGAACGCCCCTGGACTCGCTTGTTGCCCGCGAGGTCCACCGACGGCGCGTTCTCCGGCGTAACGCCCGCGTTGTAAAGCGGTCCCGTCGGATTCGGCGTGTAGTCTCCATTCGCATAGTCCTTGAAGGTGCCAGCAAGGTCCTCGGGATCAATCACACAGTTCAGAACGCACGCGGACGGGTCGGAGACCGACCCTCCAAAGAAGACCGTGTCACGGCCATCGCCTTTCGTGTTGCCGGCGACAACGCAGTTGATCAGCCGTGACGTCGCCGACGAAACATACACGATGCCGCGAGTCTCCATCGTATTCCGAACGATTGTGCAATTCACGACAGAACCGTTCACGCCGATGTGGACTGCGTTGCCGGGGCGGTCGGTCTCGTTGTTGCCAAGCGGACAGTAGCATCCAGCCACAAGGCAGTTTTCTACCCGTCCCTTCTCCACCTGAAGTACACCCTTGTTGCCTCCGGCGCCGTTCATAGTCTGCACGTAGCAATTCGATATCACACAGTGTGTCAGCAGCGCGTGTTCGGACACAAGATAGGCTGCCCCACCGGCCCCGTTGTAGTTGCTGGCGCCACATCCGCGTATGACAACGTTCGAAACCGTTCCCCCGAAATCGCCGAAATGAACTCCACCTCCGAAAGCGCCACTGAGCAAGCCCTTCTCGATGACTACGTTGCTCAGCTTCGCCTCCGTCTTGTTCATTTCAACTACCCGCAGCCACGAGGATCCCTCCCTTGTAAGGACAACCTCCTCCGGATCAGGCAGCAAACCATGAATGTCGAGGACCTTTTCAACTGTCAGTGTACTCGTTACGCCGTATGTACCGGGATAGATGACTATCTCGCATCCGTCGACCGCCGCGTCAATCGCCTCGTTGACCGTAAGCGCGCCAGTCTCCGGCGTAGCAAACGGAACGACATGCGCCTCCGCTTCCTTGTTCACATACAGAACCCTCTGCGCGAACTGAAGGTAGTTCGCCTTGCTGATCGACAGTTCCTTCTGCGCCGTAAGGTTCTTCACGGTCAACGAAGGCGAGAACGTTCCGCCAGCAACGAAGCGGTACCGCGCTGTCGCAGTGCCGTCCAACGTCGCATCGACCACGCCATCGCCGTCGAAGTCCCAGTCATACTCGAGATAGTCTCCGTCGTTAGCGCCACTGACCACAGCTGTAAACGTGACGTCGACCGGCAGGATGCCTGAAACAACGTCGGCCTCGAATGCGATGGCGAAGGCGTTGAGGTCGTACTCGTAGCATCCCGCATCGATTGCAGTGCCCATCACACGCTCGTTGAGGTCGAGATCCCCCGCCGCTTCATTTTCCTTCGCGCGGCCGAAGTTTATCGCCGGAGAGCCCGCCGCCAAGTGGAAATCGCCGTTGCCGGAGTCAACCAATGTCGCGGCGGAGCTTGCGGAGACGCAGGAGTCGTTGGGCGCCGTCTCCGCATCGACTACGCAGTTCCTGAAGACGGCCTTCGCATCTTCAGCGCTGACCATGTAGCTGACAACGTCGCCTGCAATGCTCTCGTCGGCCATCGTCGCCGTGTTGCCGACTATAACGCAGTTCTCGACAACGCCGGCCGTTCCTTTCACGTAGATGCCGCCCACCTGCTTGCCCGCATTGGCGGCGATCGTGCAGTTGCGGATCGTGCCGCCAGAAATCATCACGCCTGCCGCGGCCTTGGTCTGCGTGCCGTTGCAATTGTCGTAGTTCCCGTTGACGAGGCAGTTCTCGACAAGGCCGCCGTATATCTCGATGCCGCCCGCCTTGTAGTCGCCGCGGTTGTCGGTGAAATAGCCCTTCTCGATCACACAATGCGTGACAAGGCCCGCGCGCATGAATACGTTGCCTCCGTGGCAGTCGTAGTTGTCCGCGCATCCTCCTGTAAAGACACAGTTCGACGCTGTGCCGCCATTGTACCCTATGTAGAGGTTTCCACCGCCGTACGAACCCGCCTGGTAGGCTTGTCCATTTGACAAAGTCAGGTTGCGGATGCCAGCCTGCGCGTTGTCCAGGAACAGGACGCGCGCACGCCCGCTCTTGTTCTTGAGCACAACCTGGGACGGATCTTCGCCCGTGCCTATTAACGTCACCGCGTTCGTCACGATAAGTCGATAGTTGGCGTTGTTCACACCATTGTAGTTGACCGTCGAAGCCTCCTCGTACGTGCCGGGGGCGATGAACACCTGCGAAGGCTCGGCGTCGAAGCCCTCAAGCGACTCTATCGCCGCGCGAACCGTCTTCTTCGCCGTCAGCAACGTCATACCGTCCTGCGCATCGTCGCCTTCCATCGAGACAAAGCGCACAGCCGGATTGACGGCGAAATTGACAATTGTCATTTCCGCTGCCCCCGAACCGACAAAGGAGTGCGTCTGGTGGAGCGTAACCGAGACCGTCACGTCATCTGACACTGCCGAAGAATAGATCGGATTCACAGCAATCGTGGCGGTTGCAGAGCCTGCCGGAATGACCACCGAGCTGGAAAGCGCCGCATAAGTCTGGCCGGCAACGGCTGTTCCCCCTACCGTGTACGGCACCAAAAGATCGAATGCCACCTGCGACGAAGCGGTCACCGTAAAGACGCCCGGAGTCAACAAGCCCTCGTCAGCGTCCGCCGTCTTCGCGACAGACACTGACCCATTAAACACCCGGCCTGCATGAAGCATGATCGTGTTTCCGGCCGAGGACGTGACGCGAACCGAGCAGTCATAGGAGTGTCCCACGTTGAGCGAAGGCAAAGGAACGACAACCTCTGTCGAATCAGCCGCAATTGGTGCCGAAGTCACTTCTCCAGAGACAATGTCCGTCAAGACAGCCTCGAAGCTGCCGGTGCCGGACACGAGCGAATATGACACGGTAAAACCTTCAGCGCAGGCGACCACTTCGGCAGATGAAATGACCGGCATCGTCTCATCCATCGGGAGCGCCGGTGAATAGGACAGCAGCGTATCCGTCATCGCGTGATATTCCGCGACGGCATACTCTGCAGACACAGGCTCTGACGAAAGCCGAAGTTCGTCCATCAGTCCCCACCAGTTCGGTTCTCCGCCGCTGGGATTGTTGCCGAATGCAAGCGCAAGATTGTTGTCCGAACATGCGGAGTTGAGCGTGAGCGGACTCTGCGGGACGCCGTTCACGTAGTAGGTGAGCTTAGTGTCGTCGTAGACCAGCGACAAGTGCACCCAGTTCTCACGGATGTCCGGCACTGTCGCCGTGTGGTCGCCGCTGTTTGCGCCGCGCGCCGAAACTGTCGTCGCGGGTACGGTAGCCGAAGACGTATCGTAGCGCGCCTCGACCTCCCACCCGTTCTTGTCTGTATACTTGCTCTTACGCGAGACATAGCGCATCGAGTACGATGTAGATGTGTCATAGGCCTTGAACCATCCCGAAAACGTAAGAGAGTTCCCACAGTCGAGCAGGTTGCTGTCGGCCACGGCAAGGTAGGATTTTCTGCCCTTCGCGGACGCCAGCTGACGGCCCGTCCCTACCGGGCAGTTTACGACGCCAATTGAGTCTTCTGCCGCGTTCGCTCCGGACGGAAGCGCCGTTAGCCCATGCCCAGTTGCATCTCTTGCGTCCCCTGACGCCTCGTTAAGGTGCCACACACCCACGTAGTTGGACCAGACGTCCGTCGAGGAGTCCGCCACCGAAACGCCGTTGCCGTAGTACATAGCGAATTCGGTCGCGGCGGAGAGCGTCGGCACCTTGACCCAGACAAGCGAGACACCGTTTCGATCCCAAGTTTCGATTTCATGCGGGTAGATTGTCAGCACGCCGCCGTTCTCTACGCCAAATGCGAGGTCGGAGCCATCGGCCGCCATATCGGCGTAGCTGAACCCTGGCATGGACTCCGATATCCTGACCAAGACGGGTACATCGCTGGCGGAATTCTCGCCAAGCGCGGCTTGCCCCGCCGATGAGACGGCAATCGGCACGCGCTTGAGAAAATCATACGGACTTGGCGCCACTGGATCCACGGCGAATGCGCCGCGGGAGAGGACTGCGAGAACGATGGAAGCGAGAACGAATTTCAACTGTTTCATATGTAATATCCTTTCTTGTTCGCGACAATTTTACAAAATCTGGGCGCAGAAAACAAGAGGAAATGTGCAAACCTCAATTAATACCTCAATTATCCAACTGGGCTTCGTTCCGTCGCGGAGCGACGGAACCCCCTGTCGGCGAGACGGGACGTCTCGCCGCTCCTGCGGGCGGGACTGCGCTCCTTCGAGATGCTTCAACCCTTTGGGGGGATGACCGGCTTGTTCGGCGAGGGGATTCCCTCCGCGACATCGGCGGGGATGGCGGGGATGGTCCTGCGTCCGCTACCAAGCAGGTCGCCCCTGCGGAAGGCCGCGGGCGAGATGGGCGAGCCGCATCCGTCGACCTGGCGGATGTCGATGTCCGCCGACTTCGCCTTCTTCCAGTTGAACACCATGACTCCGCGGTATGGCGGCGCCTCGAGCGCGGGCGAGAAGGAGAGGACGCCGTTCGCGCACGACTTCACCGTCCTCAGCACGCCGTCGCAGTTGAGCTCTATCCTGTCGCCGGGCGCGAAGAGGTCCGTGCGCGACGCCGCGTCCTTGCGCAGCGCAAGCGAGTCGAGGGACGAGCCGTTCGCACCCGACACGGCCATCGCGGACGGGAAGTTCGCCGAAGGAACCGCGCATACGGCGCTGCCCTTCTCCTGTCCCGTCTCAGCCTGCGCCTTCGCGAGATCGGTGTATTTCCGCCAGGGCTTCGCGGTGCGCGCGGAGAACGCTGGCGCGAATCGGTTTCCCGAGCTGTCGACCTTCGTGCTGTCGAGCTGTCCGTAGTCCATCGAGCCGCCGATGAACAGGTTCTTAGTCACGGAATAGTCGTGTCCGGTGAAGCTGAAGAACCCGTATCCAGCGCCCCAGAAGGTGTTGCCCTCGAACTTCCAGCGGTGCGAGTTGCCGTGTCCGCAGATGAGCATCACGGCGTCGCACCCCATGAAGAGGTTTCCGCGCACCGTGACATCCTCCGCCTCCTCCGCCATTATCGACTGTCCGCCGCAGATGTTGAAGTTCTCCTCGTACACGACGTCTGAAACGTCGCGGTACATCTGCGTGTTGTCGGGATGCGCCTGGTAGATGTGGTGGTGGATGTAGTTCCTTCTCACGACGACGTGCTTCGTCGGCGGATTCGCCCTGGGGGTGCCCGTCTTTTTCCCGGAGATGTTTCCGGCGACGACGATTCCGTCCACCTGGTTGAGCGCCACCTCGTTGCCCTCGACAAGTGCGTTCTCGACGGAGGCGAGCCCGATCCCGTTGCCTCCGTTGGCGACGACGACGTTCGAGCGGACCTTCAGGTCCTTCGCCATGCGCGCGGCGATTCCTGCGCCGTTGTGGTGGACGAGGCAGTTCTGCACCGTCACACCGTCGCCGCCGATCTGCACTCCCGCGGCACGCGAGCCGGCGATCTCGAATCCGTCGAGGACTATGTTGCCGGACGGATTCTTGTGGTGCCCCACGGCGACGAGCGGACGGTCCGCGGCGCAATACTGCGTCCTCGCGAGATCGGCCCTCTTCGCCGGTTTGAAGTAGACCGTTCCAGCCGTGCTCTTCGGGTCGGCGCCAGAGTCTGAGACGAACGCCCAGCTTCCTGGCAGATCGACGAGCGCAGGGTGGTTGACGAACGAGTAGCGGTTGTTCTCCGGCTTGAGCCACTTCATCCATTCTTCCGGCGAGAAGACGATATCGCCCGTCTTCGGATCATACGACTGGATGCGCCGAGACGAAAATGCGTTCCCGGCTGCAAAGTAGAAGTAGCACCGGGTGTCTTTGGGGTCCTTCGCAATCTTGGCAAGCTTTGGGTCGGCGACCGAGTCGGTCTTGAACGTGCACGTCGCCGCGTCTGCCATCAGGACGGGGAGCCGCGTTCCGTCCGCGGGCCAGCGCCCACACTGTTGCTCGACGTATCCGACAAACAGGGAGTCGACTCGCGAAGGGACTTTCGCGGAGAACACCCCGCCGCCTTCATCCTTCCACCCTTCGATCTTCTGCATCCCGCTCAACGTGACACGCTCGCTCGGCGCGGCCTTGATGATCAATGGCTCGCCCTCGAACAGCTTCTGCACGCGAAAGCCGGCGTATGTTCCGCCCTTCACGAGCACGACGTCGCCGCCCTTCGCGGCGTCCACCGCCTTCTGAATCGTCGGGTACTGCGCAGGGACGACAAGCTCAGTGGCGAGAACTGCAGTCGCGCAAAGCCCCGTCACCGCGGAAAACATTATCCTCCTTGTCATGACCATTCTCCTTTCAATCCAAAATCCATCATCGCGCCACGGCAAAAGACTACCGTCATCATCTGATGACTGCCATAAATCCGCCGCTTTTGCCAAGCGAGAAAGTCGTGGCATAGCCAGGGTTCGTCTGGTTGCTGGAATCGTCGACCTTCTTGATGGACAAGACATTGTACTCATTGTTCTCGTATGGGCTGGCCAAGAAGGAATACTGCAAATCGTCGCCGGATCGCAGAACCTGCATTCCCCACTGGCTGGAAATCGCCTCTTCAAGCCCCTTCCAGTCTCCATATTCCGATGTAAACGTGGTGGTTCCGTCAGCAAGGCGAAGGTCCGCGCCAAAGAGTATCGTTGCAGTCGGATAATTGGTTTTTAGCTTGTTGATCGTCGAAACCGACAACGACAGATAATCCTTGACGTTCTTGGTTGGGTTGAAGAACCCGCAGACGAGAAGATATATGTTCTGGGTATCCTTCTCCTTGACGGGCACCCAGCCGAAGGTGGCATTGGAAGCCGGCATGGCTGTAGACGCAGAACCGAACGTTTCGAATCTCGAGGATTTGAAGAAGAACACTCGCCCGCTTGCGTCAGAAGACCCGTTGCTGCCGGTATAGACGCAGCCATATCCCTCAATATTGGCCATCATTGTCTGCAGGAGTGTTGAGCTCAGGCCAAACCCCGAAAACACGCAGACATCCGGGTTAGTGGCCTCGAACGCCGCCGCAATGCCCTTGCTGCGCGCAGACACACTCGATACGTTGATGCTTTTCAGATTCCACTGAAAGAGGGTGAGCCGTCTCACATACGGCTCCTTCACGGCCTTCCAAAGCGCCGTCATCGTGATGTCCCTGTCGTGAACGACGCCCACATCCGTATAGACTCCGTCAAGGGACCACCCGACGAACTCATAGCCGTTCTGCGAAGTCACAGGAAGGTCAAACAACGAATAGACGTCCGCCGTGACAGATGCGCACGGCGTTCCACCGCAAGTGTCAAACGCGACCGTATACTGCAGCGGCGCATACTTCGCGTACACAATTGTGTTCTCGACGATGTTGTCAAACGATGCACTCCAGACCGCAAAGGAATAATGCGCGCGCTCAGGGTCCGCCGGCGCCGTAGCGGCCGAACCCGGAACAACGGTCTCCTGCTTGAGTATCGCTCCGTCCCAGTCCCGGAAGACAACGAGCTGGCGGTCTGCGGACGGAACGAACGCAAGAAGCTCGGGACGCCCGTCCGTTCCAGAGACCCACGGCAGATACGAAAGGTCCGCACCTGCAACATCGTTTAGACCTGCCAACGCATCAGCGTCATCTGCAGTCTTCATGTTGCGCCGCGTGGGAACCTTGGATGTTGCAGAAACATAGATTGTTGATGTCTTCGTCCAGCAGTTGTCGAACAGCCCAGCGTCCGTTGCGCTGGTGTTGTATGTCAAGGAAGCTGTCATCTCGCCCCAGGAGCCAGTAGCGGAAACCGTTCCATAAGAGGCGCAGTTTAGAAAGCGGAAGTAACCGGTCGCCCACCCGGTGTTCGTGCTGATTTTACCGCACAATCCACCTGCGGAGCTCCCGCCGTCCACCGAACCGTAGTTGGCGCAGTTGCGGAAGGTCAGGTCGCGTGTATTCGCCTCGCTACTCATGTATGTGCCCCAGAAGCCTGCAAGTCCTCCGGCGTTGCTGGCATTGCCGCCGGTACCGATCGTCCCATAGTTGGCGCAGCCATCGAAAACCGCGGACACGCTGGATGTGCCCTGCCCGACAATGCCGCCTATCGCATTACACGACGACGTGGTGATGATCGATCCAGTGTTGATGCAATCGATGAAATAGGACCTGTTTCCGTACTCCTTGTGATTCCCGAAGACTATATAGCCAACAAGTCCGCCCGCATTGACGCTCCCGCCTGTCACCGTAATGTCGCCTTTGTTGACGCAACCGATAAAGACAAAGCGTGTGATCGTCGCCTTGCCGCCAGTAAGGGCGCCGACAAATCCTCCCGACCCCCAGCTGGAATTGTTGTCCCCTCCCACGGAAAATGACACGTCGTTCGTGCAAGAGTCAAAAGTCACCACGACGCCGTCGGATTCGTCCTTTGTCGCAACACCAACGAAACCTCCCACCATCGCATTCGCCTTCCCGTTCTTGGAGAGCGAGCATGATGCGTCGGTGGCGCATCGCTCAAACAGAGTCCCCGCATATGCCGCCCCGGCAAAAAGGCCGATGCCGACACCGCCAACGTTGCCGGTGCTATGCTTGATCGTATACCCCTTCACCGTAACGCCGCTGAACGTGCCGGAATGGGCGCCTTTGCAGATTGCGCCGTATCCGGTGCCTGTCATAGTCGTGTTGGCGGAATCCAAAGATCCATCAACGACAATGTTCTTGATCGTCCCTTGGAACTTGTCGAACAAAGGCGTGGAGCCCCTCCAGGAAAGAACGTGTCCGTTGCCGTCGATAACGCCTTTGAACGCCGGCAGCATAGCATAGTCAGTCGATGAAAGATCCATGTCAGCTGTTAGCGTGTATGAGCCGGCAGGATCATCCGCAAGCGCCGCCGCAAGGTCGGCCGCAGTGGAAATGTCAACCGCATAGGCGAAAACGGAATTGAGAAGCAGGCCCGCCGCGAAGAGGAACGTCGTCAATCTAAGGGTTTTCATAGACACCTCCTATGTCTCGTAAACATCTTAACAAAAATTGAATGAATTACACAAGAAGAAAAACCGCCCCCCAGTTATTACCTCGATTACTGCCCCAGACATTGCTTCGACGGCGCGGTTGGGATCTGCCGCTCGCGCTTGAGGTCCAGGAGAAGCTCGATGTAGTAGTAGTCTCCGTAGTTCAGCGGGACGTCGATGTCGGTACCGTCCGGCTTCGAGGCGACGGCATGTTTTAGGACAAACCCACCGATCTCCGTCGGCTTCGCGAAGTAGGCGTCGGACGAGAGGGATTTGGCGATCTTGATTGCCTCTGCGCGATAGCTCGCGGCCTTCTCCTTGTCGGGGCAGATCTTCGAGAGCTTGAGGAATCCGCACCCGAGGACGGCCGCGGCGGATGTGTCGCGCTCTTCGTTCGGAATGTTCGGCGCCTCGTAGTCCCAGTACGGAATCCTGTCCTCCGGCACGTTCTTTTCGTTCAGCGCGTAGTCGGCGACCTTGATCGCCGCATCGAGGAAGCGCTGCTCGCTCGTGAAGGAATGCATCATAGGAAATCCGTAGACGACCCAGCCCTGTCCGCGGCTCCAGTGGCCGACGCCCTGTCCGTTCAGGTGCTTTATGAGCTCGCCGGTCTTGAAGTCGAGGAGCGCGAAGTGGTACGACGAGCCGTCTGGACGCAGTAGGTACTTGATCGTAGTGTCGGCATGGGCCTCAGCCATGTCGCGAAACACTCCGCCGTCAAGCCAGTCGCGCGGCTGCCCTTCCCAGCCCTCGCACGGAAACTTCCCCGCCCATTCGAGAAGCTCCAAGTTGAGCATGCAGTCGACGATTATCGAGCAGCTGTCGGCCCACTTGCCGTTCCAGTTCCCCCAAACCTGAATCGCCTGGCAGCGCGGACGCCAGCGTGTGCAGAGCGTGCGCGCGGCGTCGTAGAGATAGCCGGCATACTTCCTGTCACCTGTGATCCGGTAGGCATTTCCGGCCGATGGAAGGAACATGAAGCCGAGGTCGTGGTGAAGGTTAGACGTGCGAATGTGCGCCTGTTCCTCGGTGTACTTCTCGGCAAGCTCGCGCCACTTCGCCTCGCCTGTCGCCTCGTGGAGATACCAGAGACAACCTTGGAAAAATCCGCTGCACCAGTCCCAGTCCTTGCAGAAGACGACCTTGCCATTCCTGAACGTCTTTGGATAAGGCGCCTCCTTAGTGTAGCCGAGTTTCGCGTTCTCGGCGAGCACCGTGTAGTTCGTGCCGAATCGCGCAATCGCGGAGTCGACCCACGCGAAGTCTTCCTCTGCGAACGCTACTGCAACGGACATTGCCGCCGACAACAAAACGAAGACATGCTTTTTCATCATGGCCTTTCCCGCTCCTGTCACTTGATGCGCTCGACCTTGGTATTGGGGTCCGCGACAACTATGTAGTCGACATTGAGCCCGCCTCCGCCGACGTTCGTCATGCGGATTGTATTTTCGCCATGGCGCAGCCGGAACGTCATCGGACGCGACTTGTCCGCAGGATCGGGAATCGCCAGAAGGCGCCAGTCGTCGTTGCCGTTGGAGAACCCACCAGTGGCGGGGAACGAAAACGCGCCAAGCTCGACAACCGGCTCTCCGTTCATCGCGACTTCACGAGTGCGGTCCTTGTCAGCGCAGCCGCAAAGAAGCACCTGGTAGTAGGCGTCCTTCGGCACGGAGACTTTCCATTCAAGCCAATGTCCTTCGTTGTCCCACTTGAAGATCGAATCCCCGACAGCGGCCGTCTTGTTGTTTGAGATGCGCACCTCGCCACCACCCTGCGCCGAGAAATCCTCCGCCTGTACAACGGCCTTGAATCCCTTTGGGGCGGGAAGTTTCGCGGCCTCGCCGCGGCGCTTCTTCGCCTGCGCCGTGCGTTCCGCGACCACCTTCGCCTCCTTTGCCGCAGCCTCCTCTGCGAGCCGCTTGAGCTCCGCCTTCCTGAACTCCGCGATTGGCTTAGCCCCCTTGGGGACGATCTCCTTCGTCTCGCCGGCCTTGAGCTCGAACGACTTACCCTCAGGGATCGAGAGCGAGACCTTCGCGGCAGATGCGCCGCAGTTGCGGACAAGCACGCTCCCCGTTTCGGTGCGCTCGACGACGGCAGATCCGGGAACCGAAGTCCCGAGCGAAATCCGCCCCGCCTTCAGCTTTGTGCCGCCTGCAAAGGCAATCGCACGCATAGTGCCATCCTTCGCGAGCGAAACAAACGCCTGCTGCGCATCGGTTTCGACGCCGCCTATCGTCCGCGAGCCGTCCTTGATCGAAGCGTAGCAGAAGTCCCGTCCACCGTCGGCGAGCGACAGCACAAGCGTCGCATAGCCCTTCTCCAGCCCTCCCGACTGCCGCACTTCGCGCACGAAGCCGGAACCTGAGATGTCGATCACGTTGCCGAAGACCGTCGACTTCGTCTTCCGACGCTCGAAGATAGGAGTTTCCAACTCGCGCCTCGGCTGCGCCTTGCCGAAAACAAATTCCGTGTCCTCGTTGCCAGCAAAGAGGAGACGGAGCTCGCGGTCGTTGTTGCGGAACTTCGCGACTACGCCGGACGCTCCCGAAACCGACTTCATGTCCTTGAGCTCGTTGTATCCAGGGCTGCGCGGTTCGGGGAGCGAGAACGGCTTTGCCTCGCCGGTTACGCCCTCGCAGCTCCCGCGCGGATGCCAAGTCAGGTCATAGACGCGATCAAGCATGCCGACCACCGTGAACAGGTCGGCGACATATCCACGCGTCATGAAAAGAGACCTGTCCATAGTGACGCCAGGATAGGCCTCGTCCGTCCTGCCGCGCATAAGGCCGAACGCGTCGCCAGCCGCGTACGTGAGAAGCTCCGCGCCGCAGGGCGCCTGCTCCTGCATGTCGACGTTCAGCGTGTTGTGCGCAAAAGTCGTGTGGAACCAGTTGCGGTAGATAGGGTCTTCGTACCAGGCCGTACCAGGATCGGGCACCTGCAACGCGCCAAACGCCCACAAGTCGATATTCAGCTTGTCGGGGTGTCCATGCGAGCGGTTGGGACCGTAGTCGAGGAGGAGGTTCCGCGTGCCCTCACCGTCGGTGACGCGAAGAACGCCGTAGCCGACGCCGTTCAGATTGACACTCTCCGGCGCGACGACCTCGCCTGACGACGAAAGATCCACGTCGTACAGCGTCGAAATCGTGAAGAGCTGGAAGCCAGCCATCAGCCGTCGTTTGATGCGCCGCAGAACCTCGAGATACTTCGGGTCGCGGTAACGCAGGTATCCGTACTCGTAGAGGTCGGAGTTGTAGCCGACAAGCGAGGCGTTGCCCGAATCGTGGATCGCCGGCGAGACGAGGTTCGGATAGCTGAAGTAGAGCGGCGAGTCGAACACGCACTTCAGCGCGCAGCCGCGATAGCGATATAGGTCGATGCCGTGGTGCCACAGCATCTCCGCGTCCACGACAAGCGCCTGGAGCGCCATGAACTGATACCCCATCGCGCCCTCGCACCACATGCCGTCGACGTCGATGGACTTCCCGGAGAAATGAAGCTCCACGCCGCTCGGCTGGGGGTTGGGCGTTCCCTCCCACCACTTCAAGGGCGTCTTCCCCTTTCTTTCTGTCCAGTTGAGGCCGTAAAGCGCGGTGTTTACAAGATCCTCGTCGTCGCACGCAAGCCCTGCGGCGAGTATGGCCGCAGTGCAGATTGCGGACCAGTTCGTGGCGTTCCTCAGGTGCGCCCTGTTCTGGCGGATGAAGCGCCCCGACCCCGCGACGAGGTCATCGGCTATGTGGCGGCGGTCGGCATCGGAGAAGCACTTCGACTCGCGCACGAAGTCATAGCCAATTGCGACCTGGATGAGCCACGTCGCGTCGCTGAGTCGCTGGTCGAACACCTTGGAGGGATCGTGCGAGAAACCATGGCGCGCGCCAACGCCGTAGTTGGGCCACGCGTCGGCGTATGCAATGAGCAGCTTCCTCGCGTACTCGGCGTACTTCTCGTCGCCGAAAAGCTGGTAGGCCGTACCGAGGTTCGCGATGTCGAGGGAAAGGTTGTTGTGCGTCTTCCCGACCTTGGAGTCGGAGATGTGTTCCCACTTCCCGTCCGCGCCCTTCACCGGCTGCGGGACGGCGACGGACTGCGCGATGCGGCGGTCCATCGCCACTCGCAGCGCAGACGCCTGTCCGCGGAGAGTCTCGGAAGTCTTCATCATCGCGCGGAACCTGGCAACGTCCTCCTTGTCCCATGTAGTGCAGGGATGTCCCTTTGACATGCGGGGCTTCCCATGCACTTCGACCGCGCCGCGCGCGCCAGTTCCGGTTGGCATCACGGCGTTTGCAATTGGTGCGACCGAATACTCCTTGGGCGCGGCGATCAGCGCGGAGACGTCCGTCGTCGACATGACGCGCACGCGCGCCCAACCGCCGTAGTTCGGACCCTCCTTGCCGCCGGGGAGCTTGCGGCGCGGATACGTCGAGATGCATTTGATCGACACAGTCGTTCCCTTTGCCTTTATGGGAATCTCCTGGTACTTGCCAGGGCGCTCCTCGAGATCGACCGTCTTCACCACCTTGCCGTCGACGGCGATCTCGGCTTTCTTCACGCACATCGTACCGTGGTAGTCGAGCTGCATGAGGTCGACGCGCTCTATCGCGCATGGCGCAATGAGCGAAATCACAAGCGTTCCGCCATCCATTGGCGCGCCGAAGAGCGTTCCGCCTCGCATGTTGCGCGGATCTTCCTTCGGAATCGCCCGCAGCCCGGGCCAATCCTTGTTGACCGGCGCCCCGATCGTGACGGCCGTCGCGCCGAGCGAGGTCTGCGCGACGTTGAACAG
>CADCGZ010000008.1 GCA_902801025.1 uncultured bacterium
CGGCAAGGTGCTCAACGTCGAGAAGGCGCGCATCGACCGCATGCTCGCGAACGCCGAGATAAGGACTCTCATCACCGCGATTGGCTGTGGCTTCGGCGAAGAGTGGGATGTCTCCAAGGCACGCTATCACAAGATCGTCATCATGACCGATGCCGATGTCGACGGTGCGCATATCAGGACGCTTCTTCTCACGTTCTTCTACCGCAAGATGCCCGAGCTCATCGAGAAGGGCTATGTCTATCTTGCCCAGCCGCCGCTCTACAAGGTCGAGCGAAAGAAGAAGATCGAATACGTCCTCACCGACGGCGAGCTTACTCAAAAGCTCCTGACGCTCGGTCTTGATGACTTCGAGGTGAAGGGCAAGGACGGCACGGTGCTTGACGCCGAGAAGGCGAAGGAGTTGATGATGCTTCTCGCCGAGATCGAGGCGACATGCAAGATGGTCGAATTCAGACCTGAAGAACTCGTGCGCGACGAGGCCGCGACTGGCTCTGGCGCGTCGATGCTCAAGAAGGAGTTTTCGTCGCTCTCCGCATACGGCTATGGGCCAGACGACTACTTCGGCCCGCCGTCTATCACGGGCGCCGCGCCTGCGAGCGGGAAGCTAAAGAAGCTCCTCGACGACGTGCGCGCACACGGCAAGCAGGGGCTTTCGATCTACCGCTTCAAGGGTCTTGGCGAAATGGACGACACCGAGCTCTACGAGACGACGATGAATCCGGCGACGCGGCACATGCTCCGCGTCAAGCTGAACGACGCCGTCGCCGCAGACCAGATGTTCTCGCTCCTAATGGGCGACGAGGTCGAGCCACGCCGCAAGTTCATCGAGGACAACGCGCTCAATGTCCGCAACCTCGACTTCTGATTTGGGCGACGACGCAGCGAAGGTCCGAGCGAGGGGATTCGGCGTATTCGCCGAGGGCTCCCCGAGGAGGAGCCTTCGTGCGTCGTCTAAAGTGTTGGTGCTTGGAAAGGGCTCGAGCGGCAAGGCCGCGGCGGCGCTTGCCGAGTCTCAAGGGCATCAGGTCGAATTTGCAGATGGCATCGGGCTTGTTGTTGCGAGTCCTGGCGTGCGCGTCATGAGCGAGCTTGAGTACGGCTGTCGCGAGTTGAAGCGCCTTGGCGTGAAGATGCTCGCCGTCACCGGATCGAAGGGGAAGTCGAGCGTGGTGAAGCTCGTCGCGGACGCGCTCAATCTCGCGGGGATGCGCGCGACGCCGTGCGGAAACTACGGCCTCCCCGTTTCGGAGCTTGCCAACCAACTTTCAACTTCCGGTCTTCAACTTACAACTCCAACATGGGCCGTGGTCGAGGTGTCGTCGTTCATGATGGAGACGACGAACCTTCCGCCCGACACGTTCGAGGCTGCGGCGATACTCAACTTGCAGGAAGACCATCTCGATCGCCACGGTTCAGTTGAAGTCTACCACGCGCTGAAGCGGCGGCTTCTGGCGATGACGCGCCCCGGCGAGGCGCACGACATGACGATCTACGACGGGCACCGTTTTCTGGAAAGCGTATGCAAGGACGGTCCGGACGAGCTCTACGATGGATCGTATTTCGACAATCCGGTGCTCTCTCGCAATGCACTCGCGGCGTGCTTCCTGCTTTTCGCCGCCGGCGTGGACGACAAGACGATTCGCCGCGCGTTTCTCGAGTTCGAGCCGCTGCCGCACCGCATGCAGACCGTCGCAGAGATCGACGGCGTCCGGTATGTCGACGACTCCAAGGCGACGTCGATCGCGGCGCTTGTCGCCGGCGTGAAGATGGTTCCGAAGCCGTGGGTCTTTAGTTCCGGGCGGAACGTCCGCCTTGTCGCGGGGGGGCTTCCCAAAGGCGATGATCCGAAAATCGCCTTGCCCATCTTGACAGAGCGGGTGAAAAAAGTGTATCTTATTGGACAAAGCGCGGAGTTGTTCTGTTCGGCCTGGAAGGATGACGTCGACTGCGAGGTCTGCGAAACTCTTGACAGGGCCGTGGAGACGGCGAGGCGTGAAGCGGAGAAGGGTGATACGGTGCTCCTTTCGCCTGGAACCGCGAGTTTCGACCAGTTTCAAAGTTTCGGGGAGCGCGGAGATGTCTTCGCGTCACTCGTAAAAAAAGAAGGACAAAAAACAACATGAACAAGCTCGGCATCGTTCTCGGAATCGCCGCGGTCAGGCGAGGTGAAGGACATCGGGACGCAGGTCGAACAGACCCCCGAGCCAGACACGCCTGTCGTCACGGAAGAGAAGCACTGCACCTGCCCGCCCGGCACGAAGCACACCGAGCCCTGCCAGTGCGGCGCTCCTGACTGCCAGTGCGTCGTAGAGCAGAAGATAGTCGAGAAGAAGGACGTGAAGCCGCTTCCTCCGCCGGAGCCCGAGTACACCGTCTACATCGTGCAGCGCGGCGATTATCTCGCGAAGATCTCGAAGAAGTACAACGTGACGATCAACTCGATCAAGCGCCTCAACAACCTTAAGGACAACACCATCCGCATTGGCCAGAAGATCAAACTCCCTGGCAAGCTTGAGATTGGCGAGCAGAAGGTCCCCGAGGGTGCGTTCGCAAAGGACACGAAGGCCACGGTCAAGAAGCCCTATGCCGCCTACACCGGTGCGACGAAGGAGTATGTCGTCAAGTCCGGCGACACGCTCGGCGGGATTGCCTATGGCCATGGCATCAACATCCGTCAGCTCAAGGAGCTCAACGGCCTTACGTCCGACGCGCTCAAGATCGACCAGAAGCTGAAGGTGCCTGCCGAGAAGGTCGCTCCAGTCAAGAAGGCTGAGACGAAGGCCGTCGAGCCAGAGGTCAAGGCGCCTGTCGAAGCACCTGTCGAACCTGTTGCGGCCCCTGTCGAGCCGACGGTCGAAGCGCCTGTCGCACCCACCGTCGAGGAGACCTCTGCCCCCGCGCCGACCTACACTGTCCAGGAGGGCGAGGATCTTACCGACATCTCGATCCGCTTCGGCGTGACCGCTGCCGCGGTGCGCGAGCTCAACAACCTCGGCGAGAACGACAAGCTCGTCGCTGGCCAGATCCTGAAGCTTCCTCCCGAAGCGCAGCAGCAGTAACACGAAGTGCGCAAGTCCGCACTATTTGCCTTCGCCCTGGTTGTCGCGGCTCTCGTGGCGCTGGGGCTGATTGTTCTCTCCAGCGCAAGCGAGGCGAACGGAGTCCGCCTGCACAAGGACGCCTACTTCTTCCTCAAGAGGCAGTTCCTCTACATTGGCGTCGGAATTGTCGTCGCCGTTGTCGCTGCGTTCGTGGATTACCACACTTGGCGGGATATTCCCGGGCTTGCATGGTTGTTCTACGCCGCCGTAGCGATTCTTCTCCTTTTCGTCTTTCCGCAGCTTGGCGGCCGTGCGGTCAACGGGTCGTTTCGATGGATAAACCTCGGCCCAGTCAACATACAGCCGAGCGAGTTCGCAAAGCTCGCGATCGTCATAGTCCTTGCCGTGTGGCTTGACCGCGCGGCATGGCGCGTAGAGCTGTTTACGAAGGGCCTTGTCGTGCCGTGTCTGCTTATCGCGGTCTACGCAGGACTTGTCATCAAGGAGCCGGACTTCGGGTCCGTCATGGTCATCGGCGCCGCGGGCGGGCTCGTGATGTTTGTCGCGGGCGTGCGGCTAAGGCACATAATCCCCGCGGGGCTTCTTGGCGGTGCCGCTGCCGGAATCGTCATGTGCTTCAACGCAAACCGCATGAGGCGCATCATGGCGTTTGTCCATTCCGTCTTCGGCGGCGGTCAGGAGGTCGTGGAGAAGGTCACTACGGCGAACATGGACCCTGCCGCCTATCAGGCGCATATGGCGCTCGTCGCGATCAAGAACGGCGGGCTCTGGGGTGTGGGCCTTGGCGAGTCGATGCAGAAGCAGTACTACCTCCCCGAATGCCACACCGACTTCATCTTCGCCGTCGGCGCCGAGGAGCTGGGTCTTTTGTTCTCGATAGCCGTGATCGTGCTCTTTCTTGCGTTCTTCTGCATTTCGGTCTACATCGCGCGCAACGCCTCCGACAGGTTTGGGCGCTTTCTCGTGATCGGCATGGCGTTCATCGTGTTCTTCCAGGCAGTGTTCAACCTCGGCGTTGTGTGCGAGGCGCTCCCGACGAAGGGTATGGCGCTGCCGTTCTTCAGCTACGGGGGAACGAACCTCCTGAGTGCGTTCTTCGCCGTCGGCACCATTCTTTCCGTCGGCATCCACTCCTATCGCGACAAGAAGCGCGTTCTCGCGCGAAGCGTCCTCATGAGGTGACGCCATGCCTGCCGCGCATCCCGAGTTCACCGTCTCGTCGCTTACGTCCGCGCTGAAGCGCACCATAGAGGGCGGCTTCTCAAAGGTCATCGTCGAGGGCGAGGTAAGCGGCTGGAAGCGCTATCCGTCTGGCCATTGCTACTTCACGCTCAAGGACGAAGGCGCGCAGATTTCCGCAGTGATGTTCGCGGGGCAGTATGAATCGAGCTGCAAACGCCACCCCGGACTTGCCGACGGGCTCAAGGACGGAGCCAAGATCAAGGTCTTCGGCAACGTGACCGTCTATCCGCCTCGCGGCAACTACCAGATAGTCGTCCTCTCGGCGACGCTCGCGGGGCTTGGCGACTTGATGCAGAAGTACCTCGAGCTCAAGGCGAAGCTCGAGGGAGAAGGGCTCTTCGACCCTGCGCGAAAGCGCACGCTCCCCTCGATGCCGAGACGCATAGGAATCGTCACGAGCGAGGCCGGCGCCGTGATACACGACATGTGCACCGTCCTGACGCGCAGGTTCCCAAATCTCGAAATCCGCCTCTTCCCCGCCCAGGTACAGGGCGCGGACGCGCCGAAGACGATCATCGCCGGCATCGAGTATTTCAACCGCGACGACTGCGACTTCAAGCCAGACGTGCTCATCGTCGCGCGCGGCGGTGGCAGCTTCGAGGACCTTTTCTGCTTCAACGACGAGGCGCTCGTCCGTGCCGTCGCCGCGTCGAAAGTTCCGACGATTTCCGCAGTAGGCCACCAGACGGACTACACGCTCTGCGACTTTGCGGCAGACGTCCGCGCCGGAACTCCGTCGATTGCCGCCGAAATCGCCGTTCCCGTGCTTGCCGACTTGCGCGACCGTCTTGCGTCGTTCGACTCGCAGCTTGCAAAGGCGCTTCGCGCGAAATACGAATGGTTCGCGCAGAGGACGGACCATCTTTCCGCCGCGCTCGTTCCCGCACTCCAGGCGAGGGCCGCCGATGTCGCGCACCGTATAGACACTCTGTCGAACGCGCTCGGCTCTTCTGTCGTTCTCGGCTTCACGAGGCGAGAGGCCGCTTTCGACAGGGCAAGGGAGAAACTCGCGCTGCTCTCGCCGTATTCTGTGCTTGACCGCGGTTATTCGCTCACGACGGACAAGGATGGCGCCATTGTGAAGTCCGCTGACCAGGTCTCTCGCGGCGATGTGCTGCACACGCGCCTCGCAAGCGGGGAGATCGTAAGCGAAGTCCGCTGAGACACTTCCACGCCGTGCGCGGTTTTGGTAAAATATCAAATGTAATCGCAAAACCACCATGGCACAAACATTTAACCGTGTAGAACATGTAGAACGTGTAGAAAAATCCTACTCAAAGACAAAGGACTGAATATATGCAAATCACAAAACGCGATTTTCTAAAGAAGCTTGGGCTTGGCGGCGCCGCGTTTGCGGCCGGCGCGGCGTTCGGCGACGAATATGTGCCTGACATGAGCAAGCTCCCCGAGGGCAGCTGTGGCGATCCGCAGAATGTCTGGTTCGGAAAGCACATCTTTCCGCTCGACCATACGATGAAAGATCTCCCGAGCGCCTTCCTGAAGGACGGGAGGGTGTTTCAGCCGGCACGCGAGCTGCCGATTTTCCACGAGACTGACGTCGTTGTCGTCGGCGGAGGTCCTGCCGGTTTCTCGGCGGCGGTTTCGGCCGCGCGGACAGGGGCAAAGGTAGCGCTTGTCGAACGTTATGGGTCGCTTGGCGGCCTTTTCACGAACGGCATGGTGCTCGTAGTCCTTGCGACGTGCGCCAACAGGGGCGGCAAGTGGAATCTCGTCACACGCGGCGTATGTGAGGAACTCATGCTTCGTGCGGGTAAGCTCGGGAAGACATTCTGCAGCCTGCCGGAACCGGCCTATCCACAGAAGCACTGGCAGCCGACTATAGATCCGGAAGCCGCCAAGGTCATCATGGACGAAATGATTGCGGAGAACAAGGTGGAGATGTTCTTCCATTCCTGGGGCGTCGACGTTATCCAGGACGGGGACTCCGTGAAGGGCGTCGTGTTCGAGTCGAAGCAGGGGCGACAGGCAATACTCGCAAAACAGGTAGTCGACTGCACTGGCGATGCCGACATGCTCTTCCTTGCAGGTGGCGACTACAGCCAGGTGACTTGCCCCATTTCTACCGTGTTTCGATGGGCGAACATGGATACGATCAATCCGCCGCAAGGCACCAAGCCGCAGTTCCCGCTGCATGGCAACGAGGGAAATCCCGATGCGCGCTGGGGACACTGCGGCATGAGGACTGGCAACGGTCTTTCAGTCAGAGACCTCTCGCGACTCGAGGTCGCGTTTCGCCGCAAGAACTGGAACGATGTCCTTGAAATGCGCAAGACCCCTGGCTGGGAGAACGTCTACACGTCGAATTCCGCCTCTCAGATCGGACCGCGCCAGTCGCGGCTTATCGCGGCGGAATACGTCATGGGGCGCAAGGAGATCGTCGAGGAGAACGACAAGTTCGCCGATTGCATCGGCTGGTGTGGCGTGGATGGCCCGCATAAGGCTTTCCGCGTGTCCTATAGGCAGATTTTGCCAAAGAAGGTCGAGAACCTGCTTTGCGCCGGACGTTGTCTCGGGAAGGGCGACTCAATCGACACTTTCCGACTCATAGCGCCGTGCTTCATGACTGGTCAGGCCGCCGGTGTCGCTGCTGGCCTTGCCGCGCAGAAGGGCGTTGCGCCACGCGCTCTCGCGTATTCAGACATTGCAAAGGCACTTGATGCGCAGGGCGTATATCATGAGTAAGGTTGAAAAGTTGAATAGTTGAAAGGTTGAAGAGTTGAAGGGGTGAAAAGAAAAGAGGCGTCCGCATGGCGGGCGCCCCTTTTATTGTTTTGACCTTGAAAAAATTCTTAGGCCTCGGGTTTGGTCTTCTTGAGACCAAGGCCGCGGCTTCCTTCCTTCCATTCCCCGCGCTTCTGGAGGAGGTCGACGCGTTCGAAACGCTTCAGGACGTTGCGCCTCGAGACGATCTTGCCGGAACCCTTAAGAGATGCATGCTGGCTCATTTTCTGCTATTCCTTTCGATTGCGGGAAAGTATATCATTTCTCGGCGGCGGTTTCAACCGCCTTTTGGGGTTCGGCGGCTTTTTCCGGTTCGGCGGCCGGGACCGGCTCTGCCTTCGGGAGTTCCGGGGGCGGGAGCAGGAACTTGTATTCGTCTGCCGTCTTTATGTTGGCTTTGCGGAGAATGTCCTGAAGGAACTCGCCGATCTGGGAGCGCTCGTCGCGGTCTTTGAGGAACTTGACTACGTCTGCCTCTTCTGGGACTGGATCAGGGTCTTTGGCCTTGCGCTCGGTGACATATATGAGGTGGTATCCATACTTTGTCTTGACTGGGTTGGAAACAGTCTTGAGTGGCAGCGAGAACGCGGCCTCCTCGAACTCCTTGACCATCTGTCCATGCACGAACGAACCGAGATCCCCTCCCTTTGCGCCTGAGGGACAGCCAGAGTGCTCCTTGGCGAGTTCGGCGAATTTGGCCGCCTTCTCCTCGTCGCCCACGGCATCGAGTGTTGCCTTGAGCTCTTTGATCTTCTTCTCGGCCTCCGCGTCGCTTGCCTCGCCTACGCCAGTCTTGACGAGTATGTGGCTAGCCGTGACGCATTCCTGGGTATGGGAGTTCTTCTCCTTGATGCCGTCGACGATTTCCTTCGCCTTGGCCGTGTAGTCCGTCTTGTTCTTTGACGAGACTTCGCCTTCAATCATCTTCTCGATGAGCGCCTGGTTCTTGAGCTGCGCCATCACGTAGTCCTTTGGCAAAGGCATCTTCTCGGCGAACTCGTCGATTGTCTTGGGCGCGTCCGGACGGCCTTCGAATCTCTTCAGGATCTTGTCGGTGGAGGCCTTGAACTCGTCGTCGCTCACCGAGTAGCCGAGTTCGGTCGCCTTGGTTACGACGACGTTGTCAAGAATGAACGATTGTGCGATCTGCGCTGCAATCGCGCGCTTCTGGTAGGCAAGCTGCTCGGCGGGGAGCTTGTCACCTTCCTTCGCAATGCATGCATCGACCATTTTGTCGATTTCGCTGCGAGTGAGGTCCTTCCCTCCGGCGGACACCATCACCTCGTCTGTGGTGACGTCGGTCGTTTCGTTCTTCGAGCATCCGGCGACGAGCGCCGCGGCGACAAGCGCCGTGCCTACTATCTTAATCTTGGCCATCTTCTTTTCCTTCTTCGTTGTTGGAAATCATCCTTAGGACTGTCCGCCTCGTTTCCGGGGCAGAATCCAGGTGGAATGCATAGAATACACCAATTGCCCTTGCCGCGTCCAGTAGAATCTGCAAGTTTTTTTCGCTTTCAGGATCGTTTATGCAACGGGCGACCTCTTGCGATATGGGCATCTGGCGTTCGCCGCGCAGCGAAAACGAGCCCGATTCTGCCTCTATTTCCGGCGAAAGCCCCGAAAGGGCGAGGATTTTGAGCTCAAAGTCGAGGAGTGCCGCGACGAGTCGGCGCGTCGAATGTGCCGCGCCGCTGGCAAGCGAATCGAGGGCGGTCTCGAGGGTGGAGTGCCATGCGTCAGATTCGCCGCCGTGCGGTGCGAGCGTCGCGACCTGCGCGCGCATGTGCTCGGCGAGAACGAGCGCGCGGTAGTTGGAGCGCAGGTTTTCGCGTGTAGCCAAAGGCGAACACTCGCGCAGGGCGTGGAGCTCGCCTTTTGCGCGCGAATAGTAGACGATTTCGCAGGTGTAGTTCAGGTCGTATTGCCCGAGAAACGCGCTCTTCGGCCTGACTGCGCCCTTGACGACAGTCGTGACGGGGCCTTCAGAGGTCATCCACCGCACGACATGGCTTGTGCGAGACCATGGCCTTATGTCGAGGCAGATGGCCTCCGTCTTCGTCGTTTCCCCTGCCATTCAGATTGCCGTCCCGATGAGCGTGTGGCCTTTCGACTCGACGATGAGAACGCGGACAAGCGACTTTCGCGGCTGATGTGTGTTGGGACACGAGCACCAGAGATACTCGGAAGTCCAGCCGGAACAGGTGTCCTCGTCTTCCACCACAATTTCCGTCGCCTTGCCTATGAAGTGCCTTGCAAAGGCAGTGCGCTTCTTGTCGGCTATCAATGTCAGTTCCCTTGCGCGGGCCTTGCGGATTTCGGGGGGAACGACGCTTGTCAAGGCCGCCGCCGAAGTTCCCGGGCGCTCGGAGTATGGAAAGACATGGACTCGAGTGAAGGGGTCTCGCTCGAGCATTCCCCTTGTAGCCATGAAGTCGAGGTCGCTTTCGCTGGGGAAGCCGGTCATCAGGTCGCAGCCTATCCCGGCGTCGGGAATCTGCTTGCGTATCGCGAAGACGATGTCTCTGACTTCCTTGATGAGGTATGGCCGCTTCATCGCGGTGAGTATCCTGTTCGACGCGGACTGCACGGGAATGTGCATAAAGCGGCAGACGTTGGAGTTGCCGGCCATTGTCGTGACTGTGTCGATCGCGACGTCGGACGGTTCGAGCGAGCCGAGGCGTATGCGGCAGTCGGGCGAGAGCGCGGCGAGTGCGGCGAGAAGCTCCGGTAGCCGCTTCCCGTCCGACGCGTAGAGCGAGAGGTTGCAGCCCGTCACGACGATCTCGTGGTAGCCGGCGTCTATGAAGCGCTTTGCCTTGTCGAGGACTGCGTCAAAGTCGACAGACTTCGACTGGCCCCTGAACTTCGGGACTATGCAAAAGGAGCATTTCCCAGCGCACCCGTCCTGAACTTTCAGGTAGGCGCGGGCCGTCCGCGTGGGGACGGGAACGACGCCTTTCTCCCTGCGAAGGGCGCTGGGGGTGTGTTGCACGACGACTTTCGCCGAGTGGCCTGTGGCAATGCAGCCCTCGATCAGAAGCCGCTTCAGCGGATATTTCTTCCGTATGTGCGCGATGAGACGCTCGCAGTCGCGCTGGGCGCGGCGTGTCACCGAGCAGCCGCGCACCACTATGACGTCGGCGTCTGAATGGCTGCTCGTAAGCTCCCATCCGTCAGCGAGATACTCCGCCTCCTGGTCGAGCGCCTCCGCGCGGTTCAACCTACAGCCGAATGTCTCGAAGCAAACTTTCATTGACCATAGATTATACCATAATTCCCCCGCTCGAAACGCCATAGGATTTTGCAGCAGATTTTGGTATAATCTTGCACATGGACAAGCGTCTTAAGGAATACATCAAGAGCGGCGGGACTCTCGGCAGTCTCGCAAAGCTCCCGAAGGGGCGTGCGGCGTCCGCCCCGTTCCCCTGCGATCCCGCGAAAGTCTACGCAAAACAGGTCGATGGCCTTGCGCTCCGTCTCAAGCGAATCGGCGTGAAGGATGTCGTTATAGGCGTGTCGGGTGGCCTCGACTCCGCCCTTGTGCTTCTCGTCGCCGTCGGCGCCTTTAAGAAGCTTTCGCTTCCTCTCTCCGGCATCCACGCCTACACGATGCCTGGCTTTGGCACCTCGAAGCGCACGAAGACGAACGCCGACCTTCTCTGCGAAGGGCTCGGGGTAAAGATGGAGACGATCTCAATTGCGAAGTCTGTGAGGCAGCACCTCAAGGACATCGGGCACGACGGAAAGACTCCCGATGCCGCCTACGAGAACTCGCAGGCGAGGATGCGCACGCTGATCCTGATGGACAAGGCCAACATGGTCGGCGGCATAGTCCTCGGCACGGGCGACATGTCGGAGATCGCTCTCGGCTGGTGCACCTACAACGGCGACCACATGTCGATGTTCGGCGTCAACTCCGGCGTTCCGAAGACAATCGTCCGCAAGGTCTGCAAGTGGTGGGCGGAGAAGAGGGTAACGGGGAATGGGGAATGGGGAACGTATCCCCCGAGCGAAGCGAGTCGCCGAAGGCGATGCCCTAGCAGGGGTGCGAAGGCGGCGAAGGCGCTCTTGGACATAGTGGCGACCCCCGTTAGCCCCGAGCTCGTGAAGGGCCAGGTCACCGAGGACAAGATCGGCCCCTATGAGCTGCACGACTTCTTCATCTGGAACTTCTGCAAAAACGGCCTTGGCCGCAAGGCGCTCTACGACGCTGCGGCGAAGCGCTACGGAAAGACGTATGGGCTCGATCTCATCGGCCGCACGCTCGACACGTTCCTCTACCGTCTTGTCTCCCAGGCGTTCAAGCGCAACTGCGCGCCTGACGGAATAAGGGTTTTCTCGTTCGACTTCTCAAAGGAGAGCTGGTCGATACCATCTGACATGCCAACGGGGATACTATGAAAAAAGTCATTGTCCTTCTTTCCGCGTGCGTCTGCGCGACAGTCTTCTGCGTGCTTGCCTTCGCAAACAACGTCGTCGCCATATTCAACTGGTGGTCCTCGTTTATCGCTGCCGGCGGCGATTCGTCGGCGTTCGCGGCAAAGGCGTCGGGGTTCATCCCCTGGCTCGACTGGGCGGTCGTCGACTATTCGGCGGTGACGACGTTTATCCCGATGCTCGGCTTCCTTTGCATGACGCTTTCGCTGTCGCGGATGCTCGCTTGCCGCCGTGCGCGCGCTGGCGACTTCCCGTTCTTCCGCGGGTCCGACCAGCTGAACGTCGCGCTCGGGCTTCTTGGCACGCTCTGGGGAATCATCGTAATCGGCTACTTCAAGCTCGACACGGTGACGATGGCAGACCTCATGCAGTGCCTCCACACTGCGCTCTTCTCGACCTTGGCCGCAGTCGTCTGGGTGTTTCTCGTTGACCGTCCGCTCGTGAGGCCGTATTTCACGCGGCTTCTTGAGGAGACTGGTCTCGCAGAGACGGATGACGGCGATCTCGCGGCCGCAGTGGACCGGCTCGTCGTGCGCCTTGGCGCGGCGTCTGATGCGTTCGAGAAGCGCCAGCAGGAGTTCGAGGCGGAGTTTCGCAAGCGCCTCGACGACTACGCGGCGGAAGCGTCTCGCAGGGCGGCGGCCGACGCAGCGGAATTCGAGAAGCGACGCGGCGAATATGCCGCGCATTTCGAGAAGCGGCTTTCCGACTACGAGCAGTCTTTCGAAACGCGCCAGAAGGAATACGTCGAGTTCTTCAAGCGCGAGATAGAGGCGCTCGAGCGCCGCGCAAAGGCCGCGGACGAAGCTCGAGTAGAGACGGAAGCGCGCCTTGCGAAGATTGCTGCGGCGCTTAGGGGATAAGGATGCGCCATGACTGAATCTGACCGTGCTGCGCTGAAACGGCTCCTTGGGGGAGATGCCTCTCGTCGGGCGACGACCGACGACTTGCAGGGGCTTCTTCTCCAGGTCGTGTTCGCGCTACTTATGGTCTTCATGATCGCCTACTTCATCTTCGTCGAGATGTCGCGCAAGGAACGCGCCGAGGAAATCCTCGAGGTGAACAGGCAGAAGCTCGTCCTTGCGCTCGAGAAGGTCGCAGAGGACCATCGCGTGAAATACGGGCTCAACGCTCTAATGACCCAGGGGACAGACGGCCGCCGCTCCTTCGACGCCGACGAGCATGTGAAGGGCGGGCGCATCGAGCTCGCGCCTGCGGCAAAGACGGCGTTTGCGTCTGGGTCGGCTGCTGCATGCGCCGACTACCGCGATTCTGCCGCGCTCTCCGTTGCGTGGAAGTCAGCCGTCCTCAATGAGGCGAAGCTCGAGGAAGCCGCGCTTACCGACGACGAAAAGGCGTGGCTTGACGACGAGATCGCGCGTTCCGTCGAGGAAGTTCGCCTCGACGCCCGCGGCGTTCAGCGCGCTCTTGCCGCGCGTCTGCAGCGCCAGTGGATCGAAAACCCGTCTGCGCTCGGCGACATAGCCGACCCAAGCGCGCTTGCGGACGCATTAAAGGCAAGGTCGCTTAAGCTCGTCGCCGAGGCGACTGGCGCGGAGGTTCTGCCGTGAACATGATTGCACTGATTTTAGCCGCGACGCTCTCGGCCGGAAATGCCGAATTCGACGCGACGGCGCGCGACGGCGCGCGCGACATCTCGCTTTCCCGCGTCCGCGATGAGATGCGCGAGAAGGGCCCAGCGCCGGGGGCGCTTGAAAAGGCGATGCTCGCCGATCCAAAGAAGTTCGAGAAGCCGGCCGAGGCCGAGGCGCTTTGCCGCGGCGTCTTTGCCGACGAGCTGCGCGCACAGTTCGCCGCGAAGGCGCGCGCCATAGACGAGCGCCTTGGCATAGGGTCGAATAGTGTCGGCGTGGGGTCGAATAGTGTCGGAGTTGACCCTAACTCGACTCTAAATGACTCTATCTCGACTCTAACTGACTCTATCTCGACTCTAAATGACCCTATCTCGACTCTAAATGACACTAACTCGACTCTAAATGACCCTATCTCGACCCTAATAGACGAGATCGCAAACAAGCATTTTGCTCCCGCGTTTGCCGCCGAGCGGAAGGCCGCAGTCGAGGCCCAGGCGAAGACTATCGTCGCCGCGACTCGCCCCACGGAAGCGGAGTTCGATGCGAAGGAGGACTGGGAACTTCGCGAGCAGATGCAGAAACGCATCATCGACGAGCAAAAGACGGCCGTCTTCTCCGAGAACCGCCAGTTCATCAGCGAACGCATGGTGGAGCCCGTCATAAAGGACGCCCGCCACGAGCAGAAGCGCCAGGCGGAATACCTGATGCGCGCGCGGTGCGACACCGCCTCGCCATCGAAGCTTACCGCAGACCTCAAGGCGCGTCTCGAGGAAAACGTGAAGGAGCGCCGCGAAAAGGCGGATGATCCGTCGAAGGCGTGGGGCGTATTTGCTGGAACCTTCGAGAAATCCGTCGGACCCGCCGTTGAGCGTCGCACTCTCGATCGCCTCGAGAAGAAGATGGAAGCGACCAATGTCGAGGTCGACGTCGATTCGATACTCAAGGAGATCGTAGAGACACCGCAAAAGCACGTGAAGCAAGCGGAGAGCGAAAAAGTCTTTGCGACCCGCTATTCCGCGGTGCTTCTCGCCCGGGCGCTCGACGGAACTTGCAACGATGCACCGCAGTCTGAGCGCGACGAACTGCGGGGATACCTTTCCTCGCGTCTTGGCGGCGAGCGAATTCAGAAGGCCGCCGAGGCAAAAGTCAAGAAAGAGGTCCTTCCAAAGTGGCGCGAGGCGCGTGCGACTGCTGCGAAGCGCCAGGCAGACGACACATGGCCCACACTCGCGGACGGAACTTGGTTCCCGCCTGCCGATCTCGCGGACGACGTGACGGCAAGAAGCGACTATGCGAAGTCGGTCAAGGAATGGCGTTCGCTTGCCGCGCTTAAGTCCCTCGCGGACGCGCCCAAGGGCAGGCCCCTCATGGAAGAAGCCGACAGCCGCGCCGATTCCGAGGTGGCCGCGGCGTTTGACATCGCACGCAGCGCGATCGCTGCGCAGAACGCCATCGTCGATGGAAGCCACGCGCAGGTGCTTGCCGAGGCGAAGAAGCGCAAGGACTCGTTCTGGACGCGCACACCAGATTTGAAGACAATAGTCGGGCTTCTTACTCAGGCGACCGAGGAGTCGTGGGAAGCGTCGCGCATTAGCACGCTCTGGCCCGACGAGGCAAAGCGTCCCGCGAACGCCGACGAGCAGCACAAGGCGCTTTTCCCGAGCGTCCGGCGCAAGATCGAGCTTCTCGCAAGGACGATTCTCGAGGAGATGAACGAGCCGAAGCCGGAAAACGAGGAAAAGCCCGAGGAACCGCCGCCAGAGGAACAGCAGCCCGACGAAACACCAGAGGAGCCGGAGGAGGTCGTCGAGTTCGAGATATCCGTCCGCCGCGCGGGGAACGAAGTCGAGGTCTCGCTGAAGCAGGGCGAGACTGTCGTCGAGAGCGCAACGGTTCCGGCGAAGAAGGACGATTTCGAGAATGCGATGTTCAAGGTAACAAGCGCGATTTCACGCATCCTTGGATTGAAGTGACGAAGGTGGGGAAACAATGAAGATAGGATGTCATCTTAGCGCGTCGGGGGGCTATCTCGCCATGGGGCAGACGGCCGTCTCAATCGGAGCAAATGTGTTCCAGTTCTTCACTCGCAATCCACGCGGCGGCGCGGCGAAGCCGTTGGACAAGGGAGATGTTGCCGCGTTCCTCGACTTTGCCGCGGCGAACGGCATTGGCCCGATTCTCGCCCATGCACCCTATACGCTGAATGCGGCAGGCGCCGAGCCGCGCGTCAGGGAGTTTGCCGAGGAGGTGATGGCAGACGACTTGGACCGCCTAGAGCATACTCCGGGCGCGATGTACAACTTTCATCCCGGTAGCCATGTCGGGCAAGGCGCGGAAGAGGGAATCAACCTCATATCTGGAATGCTCGTGCGCATTCTCGGTCGCTGGCGCGATGCACACGGCGGGAAACTTCCCTCTACAACTATACTCCTCGAGACAATGTCCGGGAAGGGCAGCGAGGTCGGCAAGGATTTTGCCGAGATCCGCGCCATCATCGACCGTACGGAGTCCAGTCTGCTCCCCGTTCCCCTTGTTGGAGTCTGCCTCGATACCTGTCATGTCTGGGACGGCGGCTACGACATAGTGAACGACCTTGACGGAGTTCTTGCGGAGTTTGACCGAATCGTAGGGCTTGATCGTCTCAAGGCGATTCATCTCAACGACTCGATGAATGTCCTCGGCGCACACAAGGACCGTCACGAGAAGATCGGCAAGGGAAAGATCGGACTTGATGCGCTTATGCGAGTCGTAAACCATCCTAAGCTGAAGGACCTGCCTTTCTATCTTGAGACGCCGTGCGACCTGCAGGGATACCGCGACGAGATTGCGCTTATAAAGAAAATGAGGAGTGCTTCATGACTTCAACGGTTTACATAGCGAAGAATGTCTATGGCGGCGACGGGCTCGGTCGCCTCGGCGACGGACGCGTCGTTTTCGTTCCAGGCGCATGGGCGGGCGAGCAGGTCAAGGCCGAGATCGTCGAGGAGAAGAAGCATTTCGTCAAGGCGCGTCTTGTCGAGGTCGTGGAGAAGTCTCCCGACCGCGTCGAATGTGCCGCGGAGCGCGTCGTGCCCGGAATGGTCTACGCCAACCTCTCCTACGAAGGCGAGCTAAAGGCGAAGGAGAGCCAGCTTAAGGAATTCTTCGAGCGCGCCCGCATAGATGTTCCAGAATTTGTTTCAGCGAAGGGCGGCTCCGAGTTTAACTACCGCAACAAGGTCGTTTACCACTTTGCGAAATACGGCAATGTCTGGCGCATCGGCTACCGCACCGAGCCGTCGCACGAAATCGTCGACGTCGCCGACGACCCTCTTGCGCGTCCTGAGATAAACGCGAAGCTCGGCGAAATCCGCCGCGCCGTCACGACGCTGTTGACGACGGGTCCGATCCAAGTGCGCAAGGACACCGAGTGCAAGGGAAGCGTGACCGTTCGCTGGACGAAGAAGAGCGGCGTCAAGTGGTGGATAGGCGATGCACCGAAGGACTTAGTTCTGAAGGAGACGACTTGCGGGCTTGACTTCGAAGTTCCCGCAGACGGGTTCTACCAGATGAACACGGATGTCGGAGAGGAGCTTGCGAAAGCTGTCGCGGCCGAATACCAGAAGGGCGCGGCGGAAGCGCCTGAAGTCCTCGACCTCTACTGCGGCGTCGGCGTGCTGGGGCTCTGCTGCAAACCGCCGCGGCTGACTGGCATAGAGTCCGGGCGTCAGGCGATAGAGTTTGCGAAGCGCAATGCCACCGCGCAGAAGGTGGTGGACCCGCGGTTCTTTTCCGAGCAGGTCGGGCGCAACGTCGGCCGCATAAAGATTGGGCCGAAGATGACGGTGATCGTCGATCCGCCGCGCGGCGGGCTCGAGCCAAATGTCCCGAAGTGGCTTGCCGCGTCAAATGCGCCGCGCATCCTCTATGTCTCGTGCGACCCTGCGACGCTGATGCGCGATCTCCGAGTTATTTCGAGGGGCTATGAGGTCGAATCGGCCCGCTGGTTCAACATGTTCCCCCGCACCGCCCGGTTCGAGACCCTCGTCTCGCTCAGGCGGCGGTAGAATTAGGAAAAATTTGGAAGCGCCGAGGAACACGCGCGGTTGCGCTGATGCGACGCGTAGAGGCAGGAGTACAAGCTGGCATGAGCTACTTATCAATAGAGCTGTATCAGTAAGCCCTTAGGCCACCCGTCGTTTGGCCGAATGCCGTTTGGGCCCCACCTTTTGCCTGCTGGGGCTGACGCCTGTCGGCTACCGTGCGTTCCCCCTTGACAGCATTGCCAGAACTTGTATTGTTTTTTTTCCAAAGCGGACATCTTGCAAACTTGACTGACGCTAAGGGCGTGTGATAGCATTTGCGGCATGAACATGTTTGGCAAGACTGTTGTTGCCTGTGTCTTTGCGTGCGTTGCGTTCGCTGCCAGGGCTGATTTCGTTGTCGTAGACAACGGGCGTCCTGTTGCCGTCGTATGCGTGGTCGGAAATGCTTCGAGCGCGGCCCAGTTTGCCGCCAAGGAAATCACCAAGTACGTGGAGGCGATGACAGGCGCGAAACTGAAGATCGTCGTAGGGCGGACCGTGGGCGGTGCGAGAATCGAAATTGACGACGCCGTGAAGGGGCTTGAAAGGGAGGAGTTCCGCATCGAGACGAAGAGTGGCGTCCTGTCGCTTGCCGGGGGCAGCCCTCGGGCGGCGCTCTACGCCGCGTACGAGTTTCTTGAGCACGTTGGCTGTGGCTTCTGGTCTCCTTTGAACGAGACTGTTCCTTCCGTAAAGTCGATATCGGTCGAAAAGTCCTGGAAGGTACAGTCAAAGCCGGCTATTCCGTGGCGGCAGGTGCACAGCCAGTATGGCTACAAGATACCGTGGAAACCAAAGCTCAGGATAAACGGGCGGATGTGGACCGAAGCGACGCCCGCGAATCTCGGCGGGTCCGATTCGATGGCAATGGGGCAGTCCCTCGCCGGGCTTAACCATGGCGATGCGGAGAAGCGTCTTTTCGCCGAGCACCCCGATTGGTTCGCTTGGAGGGAGAAGGAGAAGGCAAGGACTATGAGGCAGATGTGCACTTCGAACGACGAGGTCGTTGACGCCATCGTCGCAAAGATACGTTCGAGGTACAAGGCGAATCCGTCAAATATATCCTACGAGTCCGTGTCGCTGCGTGACAACGACAAGATATGCCAGTGTGATAAATGCCGCCGACTCGTGAAGAAGCACGAGAGCACCGCAGCGCCGATCTTCGACTGCGCGAACCGCGTAGCCAAGGCGATCGCCAAGGACCTCCCGAACGTGCGCATCGTAGTGCTTGCCTACTGGGTGTCCCAGACGCCGCCCAAGGGCATGACACTTGAGCCGAATGTGGTTGTCTGCTGGGCGCGGCTTCGCAACTTCGCGGTGCCACCGTCCAAGGTGCCGGGACATGACGCCAAACTCAACAAGTGGCGGGAGCTCGCGAAAGGCAACGTAGTCATCTGGGACTACAACGTGCAGTTCAGGGGCTATCTGCTCCCAGCGCCCATCATCGACATGATGGGTCCCGGCTTTAGGGAATACGCAGAAAAGGGGATAAAGGGCGTGATGGTTCAGATGGCTGGGTTCGGCGCGGCGCTGATGGACTTCGCCGAGCTCAGGACATGGCTTTGCGCGAAGCTTATGTGGAATCCCGCGCAGGACGAACACAAGCTGATGCGCGATTGGTGCGACGGCGCGTGCGGCGCCGGTTCCACTGCCGTGAAGGAGTGGCTTGAGATTAGGCGCAAGGCGCGCGACCGCAAGCGCAGCTATGGGCCATACGATCCCGACAGTCTCCATGTGTTCACTCCAAAGGAGCTTGTCAAGGGATATGTACTGATGCAGGAGGCGCTCAAGGCGACGGAGGGCGATGCGCGCACACATGCGCAGGTGCGCCGTATTTCGCTTGCGCCGTTGACGGCGGTGATATGCAACTACAACCGGGGGGTGTTGGTGGCGGCCAAGGCCGAGAAGGTGCCACTTCCGCCGCGGGACAAGCTTGTGGACGAATTTGAGGCGATATGCGCCGAATACAAGGTCAAAAGTTTCGGGCAGGGGATGCCGTCGATAGCTGAGTTCATAAAGCTCATGCGCGAAGGCGGGGAGATACTGAAGAAGAACTGACCGTGCGTGTAGGAGCGTCGCAGCAAAGAAAATACTAAATGCCAGAAACAACATGAACGGAGGAAACATGAGGGAAGGACAATTAATAGGGGCGATTTTCGCATGCGCTGCCATCGTCTGTGCAGCGGCGCATGCCGCAGAGCCGGTGGATTTCGTCTTTTCGGAAGGCGGCCGCGCGCGAGCGGCTATCGTAGTCGCGGCGGATGCGCCGCCTGCCGTCAAATACGCTTCTGACGAACTTGCCGACTACCTGAACCGGATGACGGGCGCGCACTTTCCCGTCGCGGAGAAACCGATCGAAGGATGGAACACCGTGCGCATAGGCGTGTCTGGCGATTTGAGGCGCTTCGAGGAGATATCGCTCGCGGTATCGGCCGACGGCCGCAAACTTGACATCCTCGCGGAGCGGCCCCGTGCGGCGATTTACGCCGTCTACGATCTCCTCGAGACGATGGGATGCGGATTCTGGACGCCAAACTCCGAGACGGTGCCGTCGCGTCCAGACCTCGCGCTTCCCGCCGGATACGCGAAGAACGAAGCGCCTGCGATGCGCATACGCGAAGTGTGTCACTACACGTCCGGACAGAGGTTCCGCCTGAAGCTGAGGGACAACGGCGCGCGCAGCGTTGCTTCGCATGGAGTCGACGTCGGTCCGGGCGAGCACGAGGACATAATGCATTCCCTGACCCTCAGGTGGATACCGAGAAAGAAGTTCTTCGAAGAGCATCCCGACTGGTTCGCGCTCGTCGTCCGAACCGACCCCGCGACGGGAGAGAGGAAGGAGTCGCGCTACCACGGCGCCCTGTGCGCGACGAACCCCGAGATGCGCGAAGAGCTGCTGCGCGAGGTCGGGGCGTTTCTCGAAAAGAACTACCCCAATGAACGGTCGGTGTCGCTTTCCCCGAGCGACATGGGCGAATGGTGCCACTGCCCGCGGTGCATGGAGCTCGTCAAGTCTGACGCAAAGCACGTGTCGACCCTGCTCTACCTCGATCTCGTGCGCTTCGTCGCCGAACATTTCCGCGAGAAGTATCCGGAGGCGACGTTCAACCTGCTGTCGTACTGGACCGCCGCCGAGCCGCCTGCCGACACCGCAAAGTGGCGCCTGCCCCCCAACTGCGGCGTCGGCTTTGCCGCGCTGTGGCGCAACCACGGCTTCCCGATAGACTGCAACGAGCGCTTCGCGCCGCGTGTCAGGGCCTGGCGGGAGATGTCCGACAACTTCGTGTTCTGGGACTACTACGCCAACTTCGCCGGGTACCTGAATCCATTCCCAAACCTCGACATCCTGGGGCCAGCGCTGCGCTTCTACCGAGACAACAAGTTTGTCGGCGGCTTTGCGCAGATGCCGCACTCGCGCATGGCGCCGCTCGCCGACCTCAACTGGTATCTGATGGGCAAGCTCATGTGGAACCCGGACGTTGACGAAGCGAAGCTGACGGAGTCGTTTGTGGCTGGCGTCTACGGAAAGGCGGCGCCCGCAGTTCGGCGCTACATGGAGATCCTCCGCCACGCCAAGACGCGCGAACGCGGAATCTGGGTCGGATGCTACGTGGGCGACACCTCCAACTTCATGACTCCCGACGACGTGATCGGGATGCTCCGCGCCTTCGACGAAGCGGACAAGCTCGCGTCCGAAGAGCCAGAGCCCGTGCGAGAGGCGGTGTGGCGGCTCAGGTACGCCGGCATACACACGGCGGCGATAAGGTATCCCGACCTCATCGAGCCCGCAAAGCGGCTCAAGTACAAGCTCGCCTCGTGGGAGAGCTACACCAACACATGGTACCGGTACATTTCCGACTACCGCTGCCGCCGCGCGGTGATCGGGTATCCGCAGCAGTGCCGCGAAGGTGCGGCGTGGAAGAAGTGGGGCGACGACTACTTTGGCCCGATCATGGCCAATGGTTCCGTTCCCACGGCATGGCCGGCTCGCCCCGGCGAATCGGTGGTCGTTTCCGGTGCGGAGCTGACAGGCGGCACGGCCATGTCGCTTGCCAGCGACGAGGCCGAAGGCGAATACGCCAAGCTGACGTTCGGCTTCGGCGGCGGCGAGCGCATCTTCATGAACCCGAAGTATGCCGAAGTCGGGCACACCGTCTCCAACGGTCTCGCCGGCGTATGGACGGTCCTCGCCCGGATGCGCGTCGGGGCGACAGTCACGAACGACCCCGCCGCAGCCTACATGGGGATATACTCCCCGTGGATAGTAAACGGCGCCCGCATCGGGCGCAAGATGAGCGAAATCGCGTCGATGACGATTCCGTCCTCCCCGGGCGAGGACGGGTGGCGCTGGGTCGCGCTCGGCACGAAGAAGCTTTACGACGGCGCGCGCGTGTGGGTCATGCCGGGCGCGGAGCATCCATCGCGATTCCTCGACGTCAAGAGCATTGCATTCGTCGACCCGGCTGCGTTTGTGCGCGAATCCATCGGGGTGCGGGGCGGCGAGGGAAGGCGCGACGGCATCGACGGATATACCTACCGCGAGCTTGCGCCCGTAGGCGACGCCTCCGCCGCGCTGTCGGCCGTAGTAGGCGCGAAGAACGCAGGAGACCGCGAGTTGTTCGCGCGCGTGAGGGTCGTGAACGGAAGGGTTCTCGACGCGGCCGCAGGACGGCTGGAGCTGTGGCGTCCGCCCGAGAAGAAAGGCGGCGAGCGCACTCTCCTTGCGTCTGTGAAGGTGTTCGGTTCGCGCGGAGAGGACGCATGGCAGACGGTTTACGTCGGACGCTTCGGGCTCAAGGCCGGCGACGAGATCCGCTTTAGGTCGGGAGAGTCGGGGAACGCCGTTTCGCTCGCGTTCCGCGATGTGCTGCTTGTGGCACCAGCGCTTCTTGGGGAGGAGTGATCCGGTGAGATTCTCCAATGTGTCAGTTTTTGCAGTGGCAGTCGTGCTGGCGTTCTGCGTCGGCGCGGCGACGATGCGCGAGCGGCTTGCAGACGGCTGGCTTTTCATGCGGGCCGATTCCTCGGTGTGCGAGACGAACTCCGCGGCATGGCACCCCGTGCGCGTTCCGCACGACTGGGGCGTGGAAGGGACGTTCGATCCAGTGCGGCCATACGGCGACGCCTATCTCGACCCTACAGGCGTCGGCTGGTATCGCTTTGGGTTCACGCCGCGTGCCGAGGAGTCGAAGCGCCTCAAGAAGGGCGGGAAGGTCTTCTTCGAGTCAAACGGCGCGATGTCGAACGCGAAAGTGTGGATAAACGGGCACCATGTCGGAGGATGGGCATACGGCTATACGCCGTTTCGATGCGAACTTACGCCGCATGTCGTCGCCGACGGCGAGAACGAGATAGTGGTCAGGTGCGAGAACGAGCAGGACTCCTCCCGCTGGTACACGGGCGGCGGGCTCTACCGTGAATGTCGGCTTGCGTGGTGCGACGCCGACTACCTGGTGCCGGGGTCTGTCGCGATATCGACGCGCGACGTCGGAGAGCGCGAAGCGACGGTGGAGGTCGCCTACGAGATGTCGCTCTCAGGCCGGAAGACACGGTCGTTCAAGATTGCTGATCCGGTTCTATGGGACGTCGACAATCCGCATCTCTATTCCGTCGAAATCGAGGGCGAGACGTTCCGCTACGGCATTCGCACTGTTTCGTTCCATCCAGACGGGCGCGGCTTCCAGCTTAACGGGCGGCGCGTCGCGCTCAACGGCGTCTGCCTGCACCACGACCTCGGCGTACTTGGCGCGGCATACAACCACAAGGCGATGAAACGCCGCCTCGCAAAGCTCAAGGAGGCGGGCGTGAATGCAATCCGCTGCGCACACAACGAGGAAGACCCCGATTTCCTCGACCTCTGCGACGAGCTCGGGCTTCTCGTGAAAGACGAGATATTCGACTGCTGGCGGCATGTCGGCGTCGCCGGCAAGCGGCAGAACGGCTACAACAAGCTCTTCGAGGAATGGCACGAGCGCGACGTCCGCGCATGGGTTCGGGCAGACCGCAACCATCCGTCTGTCATCATGTGGTCGCTTGGCAACGAGATATGCGACGGGTTCGCCGACATCGCCCCGGTGTCCGAGTTCATCGCCACTGGCCGCGAACTTGCGAAGATAGCGCGCGAGGAGGACCCGACGCGACCCACGACGAACGCCAACAACAATCCGGCCAACGCAACGAACGAGTTTGCGCAGGCGCGTGTGTTTGACATATACGGCTTCAACTACCACGGCTGGATGTTCGGGGAGTTCGCAAAGAAGTTCCCGGACGTTCCTTTCTTCTCGTCAGAGTCGCAGTGCATGAGCGCCACCCGTGGAGAATACACGTTCCCGGTCAAGTGGGGCTGGACGCAGGTCGACTCTCTTTCGCCATACGTATCTGGATACGGCGTCGAGGCCTGCGAATGGAGCGGCGATCCCGGCGAGGGCTGGGCTATGCCTCCGGACGCGCACTGGCATTGGATGGACGCCAACCCTGCGTGCATGGGCGAGTTCGTCTGGACGGGATGGGACTATCTCGGCGGGCCGTTCTGGGTCGAGGAAATGGCGAAGCGCAAGCCTGGCTTCACGGGCATCCATTCCTGCAACACCGGTTTCTTCGACCTCGCGGGATTCCGCAAGGACACGTTCTACCTCTACCAGTCCCGCTGGCGTCCGGAACTGAAGATGGCGCATCTGCTTCCGCACTGGAACTGGCCCGAACGCGTAGGGAAGGTAACGCCCGTGCATGTCTTCACTTCGGGCGACGAGGGCGAGCTTTTCTTGAACGGACGTTCGCTTGGACGCCGCAAAAAGGACGCATCGGACTTCCGCCGCGCATATCGCCTTTCGTGGGACGACGTCGTCTACGAGCCAGGCGAGCTGAAGGTCGTCGTCCGGCGCGGCGGCAAGAAGTGGGCCGAGGCGCGCGTCGCGACAACGGGCGAGCCGACACGTCTGCGCCTCGAATGCGAGGGCGACTCTATATTGAGCGACGGCGACGACCTGATGTTCGTCAACCTGTCGGTTCTGGACGAAAAAGGACGGCTTGTTCCGCGAGCAAGGAACGAGGTCACGTTCTCGGTGGAGGGTCCGGCAGACATCGTCGCGACCGACAATGGCGACGAGACGGATTTCGACTCCTTCAAGTCGCCGCGTCGCAAGGCGTTCAACGGGCGCCTACAGGCCGTTTTGCGCGCCCATGCAGGCGCAAGCGGAATCGTCACGATTCGCGCCGAGTCGCCTTCGCTTGATGGTGCATACGCAATGTTCATGGTCGGCAGCGACCTTCGCCCGAAGGCGAGAATAGGCCTTTCTACGCCGACCGGGAGAAAGGCCGAGACGCTAAATTGGCGCTCTGCGCGTGGCGGCGAGACGCACAACATGATCGTGGTGCATCCTGGGAAGCCCTCTGCCAATTCGGCTCCGCTCTTCGTGGCTCTGCACGGGCACGGCGCGAGCATCGTCGGCAACTACAGGTGGGAGTCGATGCCAATTGATCCTGACGGGAAATGCGACATCTGCTGGATACCGGAAGATTTCTACGGGCTCATACTCGAAGTCCGCGACATTGAGGACTGGTGGGGCATACCGAAACCGTGCGTCGTGCCGAAGGAGAAGAACGGCGAACGCGCGGCTGTTCCAGTGGAGATTTCCGAGACGGAGCGGCGCGTCCTCGAGCAAGTTGAGTGGGCTGCGTCGAATCTCGACGTAGACCGCAATCGGATATATCTCGGCGGGGCGTCGATGGGCGGCAGCGGCACCATGGGCATAGGACTCCCCAACGGCGACGTATTCGCCGCGATAAAGGCGAACGTCTCGGCAAGTCCCTACCATGTCCTGGCGCGGCTTGGGCTTGGCGGCGAGCTCAAGCGAGTCCCCGATCCGCCGGTGCTCGTCGAATATTCTGCGCAGGACGACAGATGGTCGCGTGACAAGAACCTCCTTTACGAAGGAATGGACGCGGCGAGATACGCGATCTTCGCCTACTGGGGGCCGTTCGGACACAGCGGGCGCAATTCGAAGGTCCTCCCGAAAAACGACCTCGTCGGGTCGTTCAACGTGTTCGACGTCAGGCTCGACGAGCCGTATGTCGCGTTTTCGTCGGCGTCGTGCAACGATCCGATGCCGTGGCCGGACGGCTTCATGGACAAGAAGCATCCGCTTGGTCTTGCGTCCGGGCAGCGCAACGCGTATTTCCGCTGGGGGAACGTCGTAGACGAAGCCGATGCCTTTGAAGTAGACTTGCGCCTGCTTAGCGCTTCCGAATGGAAAAGCCGGCGTTTCGAGTTCCCGGAAACTGCCTTTGCAGACGTGACGCCAAGACGCGTGGCGCATTTCGACATCGGCGCGGGCGAGCGCATTGCATGGGAGTACGACGGCAAGCGCGGCGAATCCGCCGCAGACGAGACGGGGCATGTCACGATACCACGGCTTGAAATCACCGTGGCTCCGCGCCGCCTGAAGCTCTTCCGCCTCCTGCCTCGGACGGGCCGGCTCGTGCAGAAGCCAGTCCGCGAGAGTCGCCAGCCGGGAGTCGCCGAGAAGGGGCTTGTGCTTGGCGATTTCGCCGGCGAATTCATTTCGATAGAGGGAGTGCGCAAGCCGGGCGAAGTCGACGAAATCGCGGTCTTGCGCGAGCCGTTCAAGAAGGGCGGCCAGGGCGACAAGGCGAAGGCGCCGCTTGCGGTGGTCCACTGCCGAGACGCATACAAGGCGGCGTTCCACGGCGGCGAGGCCGAAGCGCCGGAAGGTTCCTGGGCGCTTTTCGTCGGGGGCGGAGAGCGCGAAAAAGACAGCGAGTGGGTAAGGTGCGCGACCGACTTCGCGAACGACTGGATTTCAAGACAAGCACAATGAAAGGCACTAAAATGAAAACTGCATGCATCAGGAGAGGAATCGTTTCCGCGGGCGTTGCCGCCATGGTGGCCTTCTGCCTTCAAGCGGAGGAGCAGATACCGCTTTGGCCGGAGGGCGCGATGCCGGTCGCCACGACCAAAGGCGCGGAAGTAGGCGCCGAGCAGGTGTCCGAAAAGGGCATAGTCAAGAACGTGACCGTGCCGGCGATCGAGATGTTCCTCCCGACAAACAGCTCTCCACGGGGGACGATGGGCGTGGTGATCTGCCCCGGCGGGGCGTATGGATGCCTTGACTTCGAGCACGAGGGCAGGCGCACGGCGCGATTCCTCAACAGCATCGGAGTCGCTGCGTTCGTGCTCAAGTACCGCGTCAGGCCCTATCCCAAGGGCGCGGCGCTCGCCGACTTGCAGCGCGCGCTGTCGGTAGTTCGCTCGAACGCGAAGAAGTGGAATCTGTCCAAGAGCCATCTCGGTGTAATGGGCTATTCGGCTGGTGGGCATCTCGCCGTGCGCGGCGTTGCAGTCAATGGGAAGCGGGTCTATGCGCCGATTGACGCGGTGGACGAAGAACGCGCATCCCCAGATTTCGCCGTGCTCGTATATCCCGCCTATCTTTCGAACGAAGGGAAGGTGCCGCCGGACATCGAGCCTGCGTTGACAAACTCCACGCCGATGTTCCTGCTTGCGGGGCTCGCCGACCTCTATCGAGGTAGCGGAGTGGGGTATTTCGCCGCACACGTGGCCAAGAACCGCTGGCCGAAGATCGAGGCGCATTTCTACCCCGAGGGATGCCACGGCTTCGGCGTCACCACAAAGCCCCACAACGACGTATACAAGTGGGAGCGGCTGCTCGCGACTTGGCTGCGGCGGCGGGGCCTGGGGATAAAGGCAAAGGTAGACACGTCGCTCGACGCGCCAGACTACACGCCGATCGAGCCAGAGGAAGGAGATGTTGAATGAAGTTCGGTTTTCTGTTCGCGGCGCTCGCCGCCCTTGCATGCCGCGCGGAGTTCGTCGTAGTCGACGAAGGCCGCGCCAACGCGGTAGTGATGCTTGGAGACGACGCCCAGGTGACGAAATTCGCGGCAAAGGAGCTTTGCAAATACGTGAAGGCGATGTCAGGCGCCGAGCTTGCGGTCGTCAAGGAGGGCGAATGCGGAGAGACCAACGTCATCCGCATACTCGCCGCCAGGCAGGGCCTGCGACGCGACGAGATAACGCTCCGGCTCGACGCGGGCGGCCGTGTGCTGGAGCTCTCGGGCGACGGGCCGCGCGGCGGGCTGAATGCTGTCTACGAACTGATGGAACGCTGGGGCGTAAGGTATTTCACGCCGGAGAGGGAGAAGGTCCCCCAGACGGCAACCCTCGCGCTGCCCGACGGCTTCTCGTATTCCTACGCGCCGCCGTTCGAGTGCCGCAAGCCCGGGTCGATTCCCCTTGACCGGAACATAGGTCCGGCCTGGGCGGTTAAGCTCAGGGTCAGCCGCGAATACCAGCGCAAGGAGTTCGGCGGCAAGCGAGACAGGGACATCGGCGGCGGGCATACCCTCGGCAACAAGTATTTCGTCGACGCGAACAAGCATTTTGCCGATCATCCTGAATGGTATGCGCTGCGCGGCGGAAAGCGCACGAAGGACGGGCAGCTCTGCCACTCGAACCCGGAGATGCGCGCGCAGCTTCTCGACGAGATACGCAAAAAGGCCGCGGCGCGAAAGGAACTTCTGCCGAACGAGGTGTCTTACGTCTCGCTTTCGTATCTCGACAACAACAGGTTCTGCGCCTGCGAGGAATGCAAGAAGCTCCGCAGCCGCTGGGGGGGCGCGCCCATAGGCCCCGCTCTCGACATAGCGAACTTCGTCGCGCGCGAACTCGAGGACGAGTTCCCCGGGCTTCGGATAAAGACGCTTGCCTACTGGGACTGGGTTGAACCGCCGTCCAAGACCCCGGAACCCCTCCACACGAACGTCTACGTCACCATCTGCCAGAACGGCAACAAGGCGATACCCCTCTCCCGCCAGGAGAAGCTCATGCAGCGGCTGAAGGGATGGAACGCGCTCGCTCCGGGACGGCTTTTGATATGGGACTGGGATGCGTGCTTCCGCAACTACATCACGCCCTACCCCACTTACCATCTCTACGCGGAGGACTTCCGCACCTACCGCGACCTCGGCGTCAGGCAGGTGCTTTCGCAGCTGCCGCACGGCGCCGTCTTCGCGGACTTCGTGGACATGCGCACCTACATGTACGCGAAGCTCGCGTGGAATCCCGACCTCGACGGAGAGGCGATTGCAAAGGAGTGGATAGAATACTGCTGCGGCAATGGCGCGGACGCAGTGTGGGAATACTACCTGCTTGTGGCGCGCGCCCTTTGGGGCGAGGACTACGCGATGCACAAGACGCGCTCCAACCTCCATGGCTACAACCCGGGGCGCGGGTGGCTTTCCGGCGCCGCCCTCGCCTCTGCCTACAAGCTCTTCGAGAAGGCGCTTTCCGCCACGGAAGACGACCTGGCTTCGCATGCGACGGTGCGCTGCCTTAGCGCCGGCATGCTTGAGCTCGTCATCGAGCGCTACGACGAGGTCAAGGCCGCGTTGCGCAGGCGCGGCGACTCCTTCGAGCTGCCGAAGCGCCTGGAGCTCGTGGACCGTTTCGAGGCCATAGGAAAGGACTTCTACAACTGGTGCTACCGCGAGGGGCCGCAGCCGCGGAATTTCGCTTCGCTCGTCAAAATGCTTAAGGAGGGAACGCTATGAAAAGATTGAGTGCCTTGGCGTGCGCCGTATTCGCCGCCGCTTCACATGCCGGCGTCGTGGCAGACTTCGGCGTCGAAACGGGCCGGCTTCGCCCGGAGCTGCATTCCGCCGGATTCGGGCCGCAGATATGCTCGTGTCCGCCGTCCGTTGTCGAAGAAGTGAAGTCGATGGGCTTCAAGGCGTCGCGGACGCACGACTGGGCGCTGCTGAACCCCAACCAGCGCGTCTGCGACTGCCACCACATATTTCCGTTGATGCACCTTGACGCCGCGGAGCCGAAGAACTATGTATTCGGACCTACGGATTATCTCCTGAGGCGGACGCGCGAGGAGCTCGGAACAGAAATATTCTTCCGCCTGGGCACCTCAATCGAGCATTCCGGGACTAAGACCCACTTCAACTCGCTCATCCCCGCTGATTTCGAGAAGATGGCCGAGACCTTCGCCGGCACGATACGCCACTACAACCGCGGCTGGGCCGATGGTCAGGAGTGGGGCATAAGGTACTGGGAGATATGGAACGAGCCCGATGGGCAAAACAACATGTGGTGCCTTCCAGACGGCGACTTTGGCCAGGGCGACACCAAGGAGGCGCGGGTCGCAGACGCGGCCGCGCGCGAGAAGAGGCGGCTTGATCTGTTCGTCAAGTTCTTCGTGACCTGCCTTAAGCGGATAAAAGACGAGTTCGGCGACACCGTCAAGGTCGGCGGCCCCGCGCTCTGCACTTGGCGGGAGTCGCGCCCGGACCGCATCGGCACCGAGGCGTATTTCCGGTCGCTCTTCGCCGCCTGCCGCGAAGCCGGCGTCGCGCCTGACTTCATCTCGTGGCACTACTACGGGAACAAGCCGGGCGACGTATTGGCGGCGGTCGAGCGGGCGCGGAAGCTCTGCGACGACGAGGGCTTCCCGAAGTGCGAACTGGTCCTGAATGAATGGCACTACAAGAACGTCGGATGGGATACGCTTCGCTCAAGGGACCCCAAGGTGCGGCAGAGGGTGTGGTCGGGTCCTGCATCGCACAACGGGATCGACTCTTCCTGCTTCAACCTGACGCTATTGTCGAGGTTCCAGACGTCGAAGCTGGACCAGGCCTACTACTACGGATGCAAGAACACCGGCGCCTGGGGCTACAAGAGCGAGCAGGGAGACAAATACAAGGTCTATTACGGGCTAAGGATGTTCGGCGACTTCCTGCGGGAATTTCCGGTCATGTGTGCGTCGGAGAGCGACATTCCCGGCGTGACCGTCATTTCGGCAAAATCCGCCGACGGCGTGCGCTGCGCAGTTCTCGTAACCGACTACAGGTCGTCTCTTCGGGAGCTGTCCGCGGAAATCAGGGGAGTCGCGCCTGACGCGGAGTGCGAAGTGCTTGTCCACGACTACGAGCGCGACATGGAATCGGTGAAAGCGAGACTCGAAGGGGGGAAGTTGCTCCTTGAGAAGCGCGATGCCAACAGTGCGGCGTTCCTCGTGACGTTCCCGGCTGCAGCCGCGGAATTTCGCATCGATCGTTAAAATGCACAGGGAGGGGACATCGTGACTAAAAGGATTGCTATGATGTTCGCGGTGCTGCTGGCTTTCGCCGGGGCTCACGCGGAGAACGTGTGGACGCTTGGCTCGTATCGTCCGAAGTGCGGGTGGCCGCTGACGAGTCCCGATGGAGCGGTCACAGTCATCCTTGCCGGCGGGCGCGACGCCGACTTCTCGTCGGGGAATGTCGAGCTCCTGGGGTCTTCCATGTATGCCGGCCGCTCGCTCGTGACAGGAGAAGGCGTCATCGACATGCGTGGGCTGGTCATCGCGCATGGAGAACGTCGCATCAAGGTAACGGCCTTGTCGATCGGGGCGTTCTTCCTCTTCGAGAAGGGAGGAATCAGCGCCTTCTACGCAGACCATGTCGTAAAGGTGGGGAGCAAGTCCTTCGCGCGTGCGGCACAACTCGGCGAGGTGTCGCTGGAGGGCACGGCCGACGCGCTGCCTGACGGAACGTCGGCGCAGCATCCGTCGAACCGCGTCGGCGTGTTCTCTGACTGCCCTGCGCTGACAAACATGACGCTGTCGCTGCCGCTCGTCTCGATCGGAGCCGTCGCTTTCGCAGGGTCGCGCGGCCTGGCGGCCGATGTCGCCGACCTCGTTCCAAAAGGCGTGACGAACATCGGCACATGCGCGTTCCTGCACGCCTCGTCGATTCGCGGGACGCTTGAGACGACGGCCGTCCGGTCGGTGGGCGCTCGCGCGTTCCAGAGCGCCGGCTTCGACGAGATCCGCCTCGGCTGCGACGACTCGCTGAAGAGTTTCCCCTCGGGCGGGTCGTCCGGCGGAAATGCCTACGGCGTCTTTACGCAATGCCCTAACCTCACGAACCTCGAGATACGCGCACATGGCCTTGTGTCCATGGGCAACCTGAACTTCGGCGACTCTCCGGCGTTGCGACGCTTCGCGGCAGATGCGCCGAAGCTCCAGTCGCTTGGCGGCACTCGCGGATGCTGCAACGGGATGCCGGCTCTCGAGAAGGTAGAGATGAACACGCCTGTCCTGCGCGAAGTCGGGGATTCCTGGCCTCCGTTCAATGCGTCGCGCAGGATTGGCGAAGTCGTGTGGCGGTCCGATGCGCCGTCCCCTGCAGTCGTGAAGAGGATACTGAAGGGCGTGCCCGCCGTCTCCAACACATCGGAGTGCGGCAAGAAATGCATCTTCCGCATCCCGCGCGGCAACGAGTCCTGGAAGGCGCTCGCCTCGGAGTTCGAGGGACGCGAGGCCGAATTCGCGCCGCCAGGATGCCTTGGCGTAGTCTTTGCTTCGTCGCGAAAGGCATGGGTCGTAGAGGAATGACACGGGAAGGGCGGCGTAATATGGATGTTTTGTCGACAAATGGCGGCGGCACGAGCGGCAATATGATGTCCCGGAGGGATTTCATGGTCGGCGCAGCGACGATGGCGGTCGGCAAACCGGGGGTTATTCCGGCGGAGGACGAAATCTCGGCTTGGCAGCGCGATACGGAGCTTGTCTCTGCGGCGACATACACGCAGTATATGGCAGACGGAGACACGAGGGGTTTTGTCGCGCTTGAGCGGCTTGAAGCGGCCGCCGAGAAGGTGATGCGCGAGGCAAGGGAAGCCGCCGTGCACGACGTTCCTGCCGTCTGGAGCGTGTATAACATGGGGTATGTCGTCAAGACGCGCGAGTCGCTTTTTGCGATAGACCTCGTCCATCGTCGCGACGCCGAGTTCGCGCCTATGCTCGACTTCGCCCTCGTCACCCACAACCACCGCGACCACTGGCGCAGCGGATTCTACAGGGCGATGGACGGCGCGGGCAAGACGGTCGTGTCGAACTTCCTTGACAATTTTGGCGTGCGCAACTGGAGACGCGACGGCGGCTACACGCGCGCTAGGAAGGTGTTCAAGTTCAAGGACGTGGAGGTGAGGACGTCGCTTGTCGACCACAACGACTACCTCGTCGACTTCACCACGGCGTTTGAGGTAAAGGTAGGCGAATGGACGCTTTTCCACACTGGCGATGCAGGGCTTGGAACGGAGCACAAGCTCGAGACCGCATGGGGTCGGCCTGATCTCTGGCTGTTTTTCCCGGGATGCGGGATAGACGTGAAGAAGGCGGTCGGGAAGGTCGCCGCCAAGAGGGTCGTATTCGGGCACTTGTGGGAGCTTGGCCACCGGCATGGGCACAAGGGTCGGCTTGACGAGCCGCTGATACGCCCGCGCCTCGTCCAGGCGAGAGAGGCTGGGTGCAATGACGTATCGCTTGCCTTTTGGGGAGACAGGATCGCATGAGATCGCGGTATGCTATCTTGCCTGTGCTTTCTGCCACGGCATCTCTCGTCTGCTCCGTCGCTGCGGCGCATGGGGCGTTCGACGTCCGCGACTTCGGCGCGAAGGGCGACGGCGAGACAAAAGACACGGCGGCGATCCAGCGGGCGATAGACGCCGCGAACGAAGCGGGCGGCGGCGAGGTGCTGCTGCCAAAGGGCGTCTATCTCTCCGGATCCGTGTTTCTGAAAAGCGGGGTTGACTTCCACCTTGCGGAAGATGCGGTGCTGAAGGGGAGTCCCGACCCTGCCGACTACAATGCGTTGGACATTGCGCCGCAGAACTGGGGGCGGCTCGGCGTGGGCGACAACATCAGCGGCGGGCATCTTCTTCTCTGCGTGGAGCAGGAGAACGTGACGCTGCGCGGACCTGGCAAGATAGATGGAAATGTCGGCGCCTTTCTCAAGATGCCGGACGGCTCGCATCCCCCGAAGAAACTGATGATACCCTGGCGCCCGGCGCAGATGGTGTGGTTTGTCGAGTCGCGGAACATCGCAATTCGCGACATAGAGCTTGCCGACGCCCCCTACTGGAGCTGCTTCATCTACGGCTGCGAGGACGTGTCAGTTGAACGGGCGAACATCCATACCGTCCGCACGCCGCACACCTACAACGGCGACGGGCTCGACATCGACTCCTCGCGCCGAGTGCGCGTGACGGGATGCAGAATCTCGACTGCGGACGACTCCATCACGCTTCGGGCCGCAGGGCAGGGCCGACTGAAGAACGATGGGCCCTGCGCGGACATTACGGTGTCCAACTGCACGTTCTCGTCGGACTGCAATGCCATACGACTTGGCGTAGGCAACGGTACGATACGCGACTGCTCGTTCCACGACATCAAGATCGTGGACACGCGCTATGCGGTGAACGCGGTGGGGGCATGGTCGTCGTCTCCACAGCGTGGCGTGGACATCTCTCGCATATCATTCGAGGACATGGACATCGACGCCAAGGGCTTTTGCAAGTTCTACTACCGGAACGCGACCAACAGCGTCTTCGACACCATTTCGTTCAGCCGAGTGCGGGGCAAGGTGCGCGAACCGTCGATATTCGACGACACGCCAAAGCGTCCGTTCCGCAATCTTGTCTTCGAAGACGTCAAGCTTGAAGGCGAGACATCCCCCCGCGTCATAGGAACGAGGAATCAGCGCGGCGCTCTCGCCATCTCCTTCGATGACCGCAACCGCGCCGATTGTGAAAGGTGAGAGCACTCATGAAAAAACTGCGTTTGCATGTGTTGGCCTTTTCGTCCGTTCTGCTGCCTCTTGCCGGCTTGTCGGGAAACGAGGCGAATCCGGATGCGATAGAGCTTGCGCCGTTGCCGCTACCGGTCGAGTTTACGAGTGACATGGACAACCCAGTCGCGTTCGACGCGTCCACCAAAGTTGTCGTGGACTGCCCTGACGCGGCGGCTGCGGGCTGGCTCGCTGCGCACTTCGCCGAATGGTACGGAAAGTTCGCCCCAAAGGTGCAGCTTGCAACTTTCAACGCCAATTTCCCGACCAATGCCGAGGCGTATGCGGTAAAGGTCGACGCCGCTGGCGTGAAGATCGCGGCGCGGACGCTTGCCGGCGTCAGGTGGGCGGCGTATTCCATCCGACAGTTGGTGATTGCTAAGCGCGGAATCTTCAAGACCGAGGGGCATCTTCTGCCGACGCTCTCCATCTCCGATGCGCCGCATCTCGCGTTCCGCTGCGTGCATATCTGCTGGATGCCGGAAATGCGCAAGGAGCAGATCGAGCGTGCGATCCGCCTTGCGGCGCTCATGAAGTTCAACTACGCGATCCTCGAGCCGTGGGGAATGTACAGGAGCGAGAAGCATCCGTGGTGGGGCTGGCCGGAAGGCAAGATGACGAAGGCGGAGGTGCGTCGGCTTGTCGCCATCGGAAATGATCTCGGCATCACGCTCATTCCTCAGATTGCCGCGTACGGCCATGCGGGTGCTGGTCGGAGTTGCACGCTCAAGAATTCCGTCCTCGATCTCCAGCCCGAGTACGAGCCGCTTTTCGAGCCGGGCGGATGGAACTGGTGCCTGGCGAATCCAGAGACGCAGCGCGTGCTGCGCGAGTTGATTGTCGAGATGCTTGGCGACTTCGGCAACCCGCCGTACATCCACCTTGGGTGTGACGAGGCGCAGCCGCCGACGTGCCCCGAGTGCAGGAAGCGCCCCTACGGAGAGCTTGTATGTGAGCACATAGCGAACCTCGCCGCGTTCACGAAGGAGCATGGTGCCAGGGCGATGATCTGGCACGACATGCTGCTGGACCGCGACGACCCGCGCTGGAAGGGCTACGTCAAGTGCGGCTCGAAGCTCACCGCGACGCTGGCGGACACGCTCCCGAAGGACGTCATAATCTGCGACTGGCAGTATTCCTACGGCGACATGAAGGAGACGCGCAAGGACTGGCCGACGATGGCGTATTTCAAGGAGAAGGGCTTCCCTGTCGCCGGGTGCCCGTGGAGGAACTACAACGCCATGAAGCCGATGGCCGACTTCATTGCCGAGATTGGCGGCTTCGGGATCATCGAGACGACATGGCATCATCTGCGCGGGAACGACTGGGTGAAGATGTTCCGATACGGATCGTCCGCCGCGTGGGGCACGCCCGTCAGGAAGGGAATGCCGCAATATGATTCGGAGTTCGCAATTGCCCTTCGTCTTGTCGGGCACGACATGAAGGTGAAGGACTATCGCGATACCGGTCATGTCGACTATCAGGTGCCGCCTTCGTGGTGGATTGACAACTAACTGCTGGCTTACGAAACATTTGTGACAATCGTCGCGGCGGGCATGCCGCGTAAAACCTGAGAAGTGTGGAGCCACGTGAATCGGCTGTTTCCGGACGGGCGCTGAAATAGGCTGAGGCATAGGAGTATGCTTAGTACCACTACGTGACTCCGCAATACTTTTGCAAGATGACCTTTTAGACATTGACGGACGATATGGCAAGGCTCAAAATTAAAAGTGGTGGTATTGACTTTTGTATATCAACTATGATATAATACGCGCCATGAACAAACAGCTACATTTTACGCCACAGGCATCGGAATTTTTGACTGAGCAATCGGCTGCAGTCCAGAAATCTTTTTTCGAGAAGTTGAAAAAGCTGTCCGAAGATGGTCTTCTGCGTGAGCCCGATGCGAAAAAGATAGCGCCTAATCTTTTCGAAATTCGAGTAAAGGTAACTCGGATGCAGTATCGTCTTTTCTACTGCTATGTAGATTCAAATGGTATCTGGGTTCTCTCCGGGTTCATAAAGAAGACGCAGAAGACGCCTCAAAAGGAGATTCACAACGCCATCAAGATCAGAAAGGAGGTGGAAGGATGATTCCTCAAAATGACATTGCCGCTGCAGGCAAGGCGCGGGCAAATGCATTCATGGCGCAGTTTGCGGACTATGAGAAGTCGCCTGTTTACAAGAGGCGCAAAAAGGCGTTGGACGATCGTCAGGCAAAGTCGCTTTCCAAAGACCTTTCTGGAAAGCGCAAGGGTGGCATCGAAGAACTACGCGCAATTCCTGGCTTTGTTGAGAGTGAGCCTGAAATACGGAAGGAGAATTCCCTGCATTTGGCAATGATGGAAGCCAAGAAGAGGTCGGGACTAAATCAACTTGAAATCGCTGAACGGTTGGGCATGCCACAGCCGAATGTTTCGCGCATAGAGCACAGTCATATGGTTACGTTCAACACTTTTTCGGCGTATCTTTTTGCGTGTGGTTTTGATTTCAAGATTGATCTCCGTCCGATTGCCAGCAGTAAGACTCTGCATTCAAGGCGTCCAGCATTGGTGTCTGACTATGGGGTCTCATAGTAAGCACGGGTAGACTATGGGGGCCACATTAGGATGAAAAGGGTTGAGTATAAAGCTCGCCTTGGGGAATTGTTTGGTGTGGATTGAACTGTAATTAACCGGTGCTTGCTTCTAAAGTAGGCATAGATTTGTTTCGCAATTAGGCAACTGTCAAATTTGACGAGAGTTGTCTGGTTTTGCTATTCTACAGGCACACTTAGTTCAACCATAGGGAACAACGACATGAAAAATTGCGATGAAAATTTATATCCTCCTGTTTTTGCGGGGGGGGGGGTATTTCGGCTAATTAGCCCGAAAGCATTGCGTCTTGCACTTCCTTTTCTTTGTTTTTCATTCGCATTTTCATCTTACGCAACTGACATTTTCGTCGCTCCCGAGGGAAGAGGGGCGATGACTGGCGCAGACTGGTCAAACGCCCTGAACGGCTCGCGTGACGGATTCCACATCGACGTGAAGACCGCCATAACAACTGCCGTCGCGGGCGGCGCGACTGAAGTCAACGTCTATTTCGCGGGCGGCACCTATTCCGTCACGAACCAGCTTTCACTTAGCTCCATCACGATCCCCGTAAAACTCAGCGGCGGCTACCTCGCCGAGACGGATGGCTCGCTTGCCAAAGGCGAGACCGCGACGACTTTCTCCCGCACCGCGAACAACGTGAGGCATATAAACGCATCGTCAATGTCGGATTTGCGGATTGAGGGGATTTCGTTTAGCGGGGGATATGTTAATGGAAACGCCGAAAAGGGTGGTGCCGTTCATTTGAATGCTTCAACTACTGTTATTGCGAACTGTTTATTCGCCGGCAATCGATTTCATGATACTAATAATGGGGCTGGGTCGTTCAGCGGAGGTGGAGCAGTTGCTGCCGAGTCGGGAAACTTGAATTTGAAGGACTGCACTTTCAACGGTAACTATCGTTCTGGCGGCAACGCCAATAACGGCACAGGAGGGGCGGTGTATGCAAAAAGCGCGAACTTGATTGTCAGCGGATGTTCTTTTTCGGGCAACTATTTGGATGGCGCGTCGGCGCTTCCACACCTCTATGGCGGCGCCATTGGAACGTACTATGGGAATGTCACGATTACGAATTGCACATTTCAAGGCAACTACATTAGAGGGCCATCTAAAACAAGGACGGGTAGTGGCGGTGCAATAGCAATTAGAAATGCTAAGACATTCCTGATGTCGGATTCAACATTGACTGGTAATTATGTTGGTAATACAAGCGGAGGTACGCAAAGTAACAGTACGGGCATAATGCTTCTTGACGATCTGCTGGAGTCGGATGGCCTTATGACATCGGTTGTCGAGCGCTGCGTATTCGACTCTCGCACAGTGCCGAATACTATTAAGCCGCCTTCAGGCAGCACACAGGTTCCGGTTCAGAGCGACATGCTTGTGAGTGGAGGGCGGCTTTTCATGACAAATTGCGTTATATTTTCCGCCCGTGGTAACCATTCCTATTCGGCTTATTCGATACGGAGTCAGCAATATAGTTGTGGTAAAAAGGGGTATGGTGGTTATTCCTACGCCAATTCTGGCACATGGACATGTGCACCCTGCTCGATGGAGCTCGTCAACTGCACCATAGCCGATGGAAAGACTTATGGTGCTTACGCATTTGATGGGACGGAGATGACCCTCAAGAACTGCATTGCCTACGGGAACAGCGTATCAGGCGTCGTGAATGCAACCTCAATAGAGTATTCCTGCATCCAGGAGCCGCACGAGGGCGAGGGGAACTTTGTGCCGGAGAGCGTTGAGGCACTGAACTGGACGGGTGCACCGTACTACCATCTTCTCACAAAGAAGGCGAACGGCGCGATCACGAACGGCTGGTTCAGCGGCACATACGAGAGCGCGAGGACGGCGGCAGACAGCCCCTGCATCGACGCCGGCGCCCCGCATTCGCCGGGTCTCGACCTCGAGCCCATGCCGCACGGCCAGCGCATAAATCTCGGTGCCTACGGCGGCACTCAGTGGGCATCAATGACTTCTGGCTCCATCGGGCTTATTCTTGTCGTCAAGTAAGAAGCGGTTCGTGCGGTCAGGCGCAGATTGCGAGAAGGAGGTGCAGATGAAAGCTGTTGGTTTTTTCTCCGTCCTGGCGGCGCTTCTCGTCGCGGCAACGGCGGCGGCCGCTGACGCCCCAGGATATACCTGCTCCATGCGTGTCGGCAATCCGGCGGCCGACGAGACCGTTTCGAAGGGCGGCGCCAAGAAAAGCAAGACTTCGCATGGAGCAAAGTCCGTAAAGACAAAGACCACCAAGAGAAGCATGTCCTGGCCTGTCTCGGTGTCGGTGCGCGGCGACAACATTCCGTCCGACGACATCAAGCTCAAGTGCTATTTCTTCGGCGTGACCAACGGCGAGCAAGAGCTGCTTGGCGAAAAGACCCTGTCCGTGGAGCTGGACGACAAAGGGAACTACAAGATGGACGTAGAGTCGCCTACCGAAAAACTCGTGCAGAAGACGATAAAGACATCTCGTCTTAAAACTGTGGGGAAGGGCGCCCATGCCACAAAGAGGGCAGTGCCGTCCGGCACGAAGTCCGTGACGACGGGGACACGTGTCACGGGATGCATCATACAGCTTGTCGTAAAGGGCAAGGTCGAGAAATCCTATGCCTCCAACTCCGGCTGGTCAAAGCTGGCCAAGGTAGATCCCGTCCAGGTCGGCGAGGTACTCAAGATAAGATAGCGGCAAGGCCGCGCCCGTCAGCCCTTGGCGCGGAACTCGAGCATCGACATCCCGAAGCGCTTCCTGAAGAGGTGCGAGAGGTGCGTCGTGCTCTTGAACCCAGTTTCTTCGGCGATGCGCACTATGGAGCGCTCTGTCGTCTTCAGCAAATGCCGTACGCGGGATAGCCGTTCGCCCTCGATAGCCGACTTCAGCGTCTCGCCGCGCAACTCGGCGAGCCGCAGGTCGGCGAGACGACGGGAGACGCCGAGACGCCGCGCAACCTCGCTTGGCGTTATCCCCTCGAACGCATGCTCCTTGATGAAGGCGAGGGCGTTTCTTACGAGGGACGTTGCCGGAGGTATCGGTGCCGTAGATTCCCTTGCGATCACCTTGGCTGCGGCCATGTGGATGTGGCGCTGCGCTCCTCCGCGACGTTTCGCAATCAGCGCGGCGAGTTCGGTGGCTGCCTTTTCTCCGATTGCCGCAAAGTTGGGCTGTACGCTTGAAAGCGGCGGCACGGAGAAGGGGCAGAAAAACTCGTCGTCGTCTACGCCGAGAACCGCCACCTGGCGCGGCACGTCCAGCTCGGCGACTTCGCAGGCGTCGAGGATGTGTGTCGCCCGCCAGTCGAAGGACGCCATGACTGCCGTCGGCTTGGGAAGGTCGGCGAGGAACTTTGCAAGAGCCGCTATGTCCGTTTCTGATCCGAGGTCGGCGCTGGCCGGGAACTCTGTCATCGACCGTCCTTTCTGGCGTAGTGCCTCCCGGAAGGCGTCGGCGCGTTCGTTTGACCATATTGCGTGACTCGGCAGGGAGTGGACGTAGGCGAAGGACATGAAGTTGCCGCAGGACATCAGGTGGCTCGCGCCTTTGCGGGCGATGTCCGCGTTGTCCGTCCATATAAACGACGTGTTACTGCGCTTCTCCATCGCCTTGTCGTAGATGTTCACGAAGACGGCGGGGATATCGGACTTCGCAAGGGCCGCCATGCTCTCCGACGTGCCGGGTAGGGTGATTATCAGCCCGTCCACACCCTCTCGCTTGGCGTTGGAGACCGTCTCCGCCGTGAGCTCGTCCGGCTCCTGCAGGAGCTTCAGATGGCAAGCGTGACCGTCGGAAAGATAGTTGAAGAGACCAGATAGGAACTTCCGTCCGGAAGAGTATTTGAGTCGCACGAGCACGAGAACCTTGCGAACCGTATTGAAGCGACTTTTGTCCCGTTTTTTCATCATGGCTTTCAATCCTTTTCCGCGACATTCTACCATAACGCCGAGCAAGGCGCAATGGCTCTCGCGGGCTTCGTAAACGTTTCCAGATGAGGCATTTTGTAATTACTCGAATAGTCATCGCTTGGGCTTGACTTGAAGAGGGTCTTGGAGATACAATAGACACAATGATTGCCAAGAGATATTGCAAAACCATTGCGGCGGCATGTGGCCTGCTGTGTCTCGGCACATTTGCCACGGGCGGAGATCGCCCAAGCGACGCGTGTCCGGCCCTGCGCGAGAGGACGCTCAAGCCAGTCGCGCTCGTCAAGGTCGAACGGTCGGAAGGGGCTTTCCAGGGGTGGCGGGCATCGCGTTCGGGCACCACGGGCTCTGCCTTTGGGCGTCCGCTCGTACGAGGCGACGAATTCATTTTCGACTTCGGCGAGCATCTCGTAGGATACGTCAAGCTGGAACTCGGCGACATTGACCGGCCTGTCGACGCGCCCGTCCGGCTCGATCTCTCGTTTGCCGAGGTGCCCTCGGAAATCGGGGAGGGGCGCGAAGGTGCCGCGTCACTCGGCACCATTTCCCCGTCGTGGATACAGGACGAGACTGTGACGATCGACGAAGTGCCCTCCGTCTTCGAGGTGTCGCGCCGCTTCGCGTTCAGATATATGCGCCTGCGCGTCAGGGCCTGCTCCAACGGCGGTAGGTTCTCGCTTCGCGGTGTCTCCGCGCGTGCAGTGAGCTCTGCGGATCTATCGGCTTTCAGGCCGATTCCAAGCGCGTCGCCCGAAGACGACGCGATAGACCGCGTCGCGGCGGCCACGCTGCGCGACTCCATGCAGACCTGCCTTGAGGACGGGCCCAAGCGCGATAGGCGCCTCTGGCTCGGCGACCTTCGGCTTCAGGCGCTTGCGAACTACGCCACCTTTCGCAACTACGAAGTAGTAAGACGTTCGCTTTTTCTTCTCGCGGAATGTGCGTCCTCCGACGGCGCTCCTGCGACTGCGGTGTTCGAACGCCCGACGCCGCGCAGCTCGAACGGCAGGAGAATACTCGACTACACCGCGCTCTTCCCCGCGACTGTGCTGGAGTATATGCGCGCAAGCGGCGACACCGAGGCCGCAAGGCGGCTGTGGCCGACTGCGAAGGCGGCCTGCGAGACGGTCCTCTCCGCTGTAGACGAGACTGGGCTTGTCCGTGCCGACAACGGTTTCTGGAATTTCATCGACTGGCAGGACGGATTCGACCGACAGGCCTCCGAGCAGGGGGCAATAGTCTTCGGGCTCGACCGCGCCTACGAGCTCGCGCGCGCGCTTGGGCGAGAGAAAGAGGTCGCGCACCTGCCGGGAATCGCCGCGAAGATGCGCACACGAGCAGTGGAAGCGCTTTGGGATGGCAGTCGCGGCGTCTGGAAGAGCGGGCGCGACGGGAACGTGTCCTGGATGAGCCAGGCCTACATGTCTATTTGCGGCGCGGGAACGCCGGAGATGCGGCGCGGGGCGCTTGAGCGCGTGACGGACATGCCCGATGCCGTGCGCCCCCGAACGCCCTATGCCTACCACTATTTCGTCGAGGGGCTGTGGTGCGCGGGCATGAAGTCCGAGGCGCTTGCGCTCGTGAGGGAATACTGGGGCGGCATGGTGAAGAAGGGCGCCGACACTTTCTGGGAATGCTATGACCCTTCGGACGACATGGCATCTCCCTACCGAAGCATCCTCCTCAACTCGTATTGCCATGCCTGGAGCTGCACTCCGTCGTATTGGTTGCGTCGCGCAAGAGAGGAAGGCGTGGAGAAAAGGACAAACGTCAGATAGAAAGGATCTGGACATGGTTGACAGGAGGGGATTCATCGGCGGCGCGGCGGCGTTTCTCGTCTCGGGCTGCAAGACGGGCGGGTGGCTTGTCGGAACGCCGCGACTCAGGTTTGGCGTCGTGAGCGATACGCACGTCACGACGCCTGCCTCGTGCGAAATGACGGAACGGGCGTTCCGTTACTTCAAGCAGCGCGGCGCAGACGCCGTGGTGATTCCAGGCGACTTGACCGACTGGGGGCTTTCGAGCGGGCTCGAATACTTGAAGGCGACTTGGGATAGGGTGTTCGCCGGGACGGACGTCGCGCCGCTTTTCTGCACTGGCAACCACGACTTCGACGGCTATTGGTATGGCGACATGACGATGGAGATGCACGCCAACGGCTATTCCGAGCGCGAATCATTGAAAAGGCGCGGCATGGCCGGGGAGTGGGAGCGCGTCTTTGGCGAGAAATACGCGCCGATTCGCACGAGGACGGTGAAGGGGTATGACTTTGTGTCGGCGGAGTGGAATTCGTTCGACAAGTTCCCCGAGTGGATGGCCGAAAACGGCAGTCGCCTCCATGGGGAAAAGCCGTTCTTCTTCTTCCAGCATCCGCCTGTGCGCGGCACCACTTCCGACAGCGGCGGATGGGACGACAAGGGCGCGGCGTTTGGCGCATTGAAGGAGTTCCCGAATGCGATTGCGTTCACCGGCCACACGCATCGCCCGTTTATCGACGAGCGTTCGATCTGGCAAGGCGAATTTACGGTCATCGCCACTCCGTCGCTTTCCTATGCGTCCCTCCCCCCCGGCCATGAAAACGGCGGCGGGAAGAGGGACGGCACCTCCGTCCAGGCGATGCCCATGATTCCCTGCAGGCGCGACCACAGGGGCGGGCAGGGATATTTCGTTTCCGTATATGACGACAGGATGGTAGTAGAGCGCATCGACATCGAGGAAGGCGGCGCCGAGGGTGCGCCTGCCTGGATCGTTTCTCTCGTCGGTTCGGAGAAGCCGTATGGCTTCGAGACCCGCGCGGCCGCGTCGGTTGCGCCGCGCTTCCCGGCAGGCGCAGGACTGTCCCTTTCGACGCGCAACACCGAGAATAGGTCGGGCAAATGGACGATTGTCATGGATTGCCGGTTTCCGGCCGCGATTGTGCCAGAGGGGTGCCGCGTGTTTGACTACGAGATACGGGCCGTGCCGGACGACGGTTCGGAGCCCCTCGTCAAGAAGTTCCTTTCGCCGGCCTATCCGCTCTTGGCGAAGTACGAGCCGAAGACAATGCGGTTCTGGTTCGACGTTGCGGAGCTGCCGCAGGACGTCGACTACCGACTTGAAGTGCGGGCGTTCAACTGCTTCGGAAAGTCGTCAGAGCCGATCGTCTCCGGCATCTGGCACTCTGTCCCGGGGCTTGAAAAGGTAGTGGATAAGTAGATGAGAACTTTGTGAGGAACAATTCTTGCGGCGACTGTCTTCGGAATTTGCTTCACGCCAGAGCTTTGCTCATTCGTAGAAAGGAGATTGTCCAAATGAGAGATTCGGGAAATGGGTGCGGAATGGTCTGTATGGCGATGCTTGTCGCTGCGGCTTCGTTCTTCCCTGCGCTTTCGGCGCACGGCGCGTCCGACGTGCGCGACTTCGGAGTGTCGGGGGACGAATACCTCGATCTTGTGGAGGCCGCCGTGGCGGCGTATCCCGACGACCATGTCGAGGATTACATCGACGACGCGGACAGGAACGGGGTGCATGAGCACGGCTTTCCGCGCCTGGCGGCGAACATCGCCGCGCTCGTCTCCGCCGGACGCCACGGCGAATGGTCTGGAAGGCTCCGCCGGATGATGGACATCTGCTGCCGCGACGCGAAGAAGGGGCTTATGAAGAAAGAGGGCAACGAGTTCTCCGTCAAGGAGCTTGTGGCCGCCGTCCTGGACCTCGAAAAGGCGCAGATATTCCCGAAAGAGACGACGGACGGATGGCGGCGCGATCTGTCGGACATCGACCCGTGGCGGTGCTATCGCGTGAAGCCCGATGTCGGCGACGCCAAGCGTTCTTACAACTGGTGCATCTTCGGGTGCGCCAGCGAGCAGACGAGGCTGTCTGCCGGGATGGGCGGAGACAGGTCGTTCGTCGAGAGGTACGTCCCCGACCAGATGCGGTGGTTTGACGAGAACTCGATGTGGCGCGATCCGCACGAGCCTTTCGCGTACGACTTCGTGACGCGGCTCCAGTACGCCATCATACTTTCGTGCGGGTACGACGGGCCGATGCGCCAGGAGCTGGAGCGGCGAATGGACGTCGGCGTCGAGCCCACGCTCGCGATGCAGTCGGCGGCGGGGGAGATTCCGTACGGCGGGCGCAGCAACCAGTTCCTGCACAACGACACGCTGTACGCGGCGCTTTGCGAATGGTACGCGTCCCGCGCAATCCGGCGCGGCGACAGGAAGACGGCCGCGCGCTTCAGGTCGGCTGCGGCCCGGGCGGTGGCTTCGGTGCGCCGCTGGCTTGGCGAGAAGCCGGTCTGCCACGTCAAGAACCGCTATCCGCGCTCGTGGAAGCGAGGCTCGGGAATCGGGTGCGAGCACTACGCCTACTTCGACAAGTACATGGTCACGATGGGTTCGTGGGCAGTCCTTGCTAGGCGGTTTGCCATCGACGAGCCGCTTCCGGAAGTCGAGGAGGAGAAGACTCTTGCGTTCGAGACGTCCACGTATTTCCACTGCGTGTTCCTTCGCGCCGGGGATTATTCCGCCCAGTTCGACTACAACGCCGACACTAATTACGACTGCGACGGGCTTGGGCGTCTGCACAGAAAGGGGGCGCCAACGCAGATATGCATTGGCACGCCATGTGCCGCAAAGCCCATGTATTCGACGGAGATGCCAAACACATCGCCCCTCGCGATTATCCCCGTCTCAGACGCGAAGTTCGTTCCTGCGGGCTCTGGGAGGGACGACAATACGGCCTGGTCGAAGTGGAAGGTCGGCGAACTTGAGTGGGACTGCCGCCTTTCCGATAAAGGACTGTCCACCTCTCTGCGCGGAATGGGCGGCCTCGCGGTGAAGCTGCCGGCGTTCGCCTTCGACGGTGCCGCCGAAACTGAAATCCGCTGCGACGGAAAGTGGCTGTCCGTGCGCTACCGCGGCTGGGAGTGTGCATACGAAACCGACGGCGGGATCGCCGACACGGGAACCGTCTGCTGCAACAGAAACGGACGCTACCGGGTGTTCGAGGCGCGAGGTAAGGACGCGCTTTGCGTCAAGGTCGAGATCCGTCCGATTGGCCAGTAATCTTTTGCAGGGCAAACATGGCTGTGTGTTCTCCGAAGCGGCTGTTTCCGGGCGGGCGCTGAAACAGGCGCGGGAAATCCGCCGCGATAGGAATTACATAGGATGAATCTCTGTCTTTTCTTCGAGGGTACGGGGCGGGGCGTCGCGGGGTGTATCACAAATGTGACGCGCTTGCGCGACCTTTGCGTGGATGACTCGCGGCAGAAGCTACATCTTGAAGCGGGGCCTGGGACTCATTTCGGTTCGTATCTCGCGGGGAAGATTGCGGGCGTGGACTGGAGAACGACATTCCGCTCGGCGCGGCGGTGGTTCGAGGCGAACTACGAATCGTTGCCGAAAGACGGGATTGGCACTTCTCTACCATCGGGCTTGATGTCGCGGCAGATTGTCCGCGCAATGTCAAGAAGGCGCGGCATGCCGTTTCGCGTGACGAGACGCGGAAGTTCTTTCAGTATGTCCCGCTCAAAGGCGACAAAGGGCAGGTTGTCGAAATGCTCTTTCCCGGCAGCCACAGCGACGTCGGCGGACTTTACGACGACAATCACCTTGTCGCCGACCTTGCTCTCGCATGGATCGCGGCAGGGGCGAAAAGGGCGGGCGTTCGTTTTCGTCGCGGTGCTGACCTCTCGCAGCGGCTCGACATCCCGTCTGTCGTCCTGCATGACTCCCATTCCCTCGCCTCCAATCTCTGGGGCGCATTCGATCGCGTAAAGCGCGACCTTCCCCGCCTCCGTCTCCACTTCGCTTGCAAAGGGTTGTAGTGGTCGGAATAAAGTCGGATAGCGTCTTGTAGCGTCGGCAGCGTGTTGTGGACGCGGCGGCAGTGAGGCGGAGGGCGCGCGTGAAGGCGCGCGCGTCAAAATCATGCCGGCGGGGTGCCCGCAAACTGCGGGTCGTGCGAGCAGGTCGGGCGTAGGCCTCGCATTCGGCCACCGCCTCACGAATCCTTTTGCGCGTGGTTGAGCTGTGGTTATGGTTGGCGCGTGGTTGAGGAATGGTTGTTGAGTGAAGTCGGGATTCCTGCATGCGCGTTCTTCGGCGCTTCCAAATTTTTCCTAATTTCACCCCTTGCGCGTTGCGGTGAAATTAGGTATCATTCCCCCCAACACCAAAGCTTGTCCTAATGGAGGCATACCAGAATTGAGCAACGAATTTCTCGTCTTCGACCATGTGACGAAGCGGTTCGGCGCGTTGACGGCGGTCAACGACGTCTCTTTCTCTGTCAACAAGGGCGAGTTCTTCTCGCTTCTCGGACCTTCGGGATGCGGCAAGACAACGCTCCTCAGGATGCTCGGCGGCTTCGAAAAGCCAGATTCAGGCCGCATCTTCCTCGAAGGCAAGGACATTACGGACCTCGCTCCGAACGAGCGCCGCGTCCACACGGTGTTCCAGAACTACGCGCTCTTTCCGACGATGACGATCTGGGACAACATCGCGTTTTCCCTGCGGCTTGCGAAGCTCCCGAAGAAGGAAATCGAGGAGAAGGTCGACGCGATACTCGACATGATCCAGATGAGCGAGCACGCATGGAAGTACCCGAACCAGCTCTCGGGCGGCCAGAAGCAGCGCGTCGCAATCGCGCGCGCCCTCGTCGACCGGCCGAAGGTGCTGCTTCTTGACGAGCCGCTCGCCGCGCTCGACCTTAAGCTTCGCCAGCACATGCTCCTCGAGCTCGACACGATCCACGACCAGGTCGGCATCACGTTCATGTACGTCACGCACGACCAGGGCGAGGCGATGTCGCTCTCCGACCGCATCGCGGTCATCAACCGCGGCACGATCGAGCAGCTCGACGGCCCCGCGAAGATCTACGAGGCGCCGTCTTCGCGCTTCGTCGCCTCGTTCATCGGCGACACGAACTTCTTCTCCGGCGAGATCGTCGCGACGGAAGGCGACTACTGCACGATTCGCCCCGTGGGATTCCCCGACATCCGCGCCTACAACGACAAACAGCTTAAGGTCGGCCAGAAGGTCGATCTCTCCGTCCGCCCCGAGAAGATTCGCGTGACGCTCGCGCCGCCTCCGCCAGAGAAGGGCGCGTCCATCAACGTCTACCCCTCGACGGTCCAGGACATCGTCTACCAGGGCGTCTACACCAAGTACTGGATCAAGAGCTCCGACTTCCGTATCGCGGCCCTCAAGCCGCACTCTCGGTTCCTTCTCGACCAGGAGCCGATCACGTGGAACGATAAGGTCTTCGTCTGGTGGCATCCCGACGACGGCTACATGGTGGAAGCGAAACAATGAACAGTCCGCTTCGCACTCGCAGGGCCGAATGGCTCGTAACTGCGCCTTCGTTCCTCTGGCTCGCGCTCTTTTTCGCGGTGCCTGCTGTTATCGTCCTCGCGTTTACCTTCCATGGGCACGACATCTCTGGCGGCGTCGGCGAGTGGTCGCTTTCGACGTGGCGCGAACTTGTCGACCCCGACTATCCGACGATCATCTGGAACACGATCCGCATTTCTGTCGAAGTCACGATATGGTCCATCGTCCTCGCCGTTCCCTGTGCCTATGCGATAGCCCGAATGAACAGCCGCTGGCGCGCGATCGTCGCTGGCTCCATAATGCTTCCGTTCTGGACGAGCTTCGTCGTTCGCGTCTTTGCGTGGAAGACGATGCTTCATCCCGATGGCTGGCTTCAGGCGTGCTACAACTTCCTTTCGATCAGCGGCGAACATTCTACGATACTCGACTCCGAGACGGCGGTCGTGCTCGTGTCGGTATATTCGTTTCTGCCGTTCGCGATCATGCCGATCTACACGGCGGCCGAGAAGTTCGACTTCTCGCTCCTCGAGGCGGCACGTGACCTGGGGGCCAAGAACTTCTACGCGTTCCGCAAGATATTCCTCCCAGGGATCAGGCAGGGGCTCGTCTCCGCCGTTCTCATGGTGTTCATCCCTGCGATTGGCTCGTACGTCATCCCGCAGATGCTCGGCGGCACGAACTGCGTCCTAATCGGCAACAAGATATTCATGCGCGCGATCCAGAACCGCAACATTCCGCACGCGTCGGCGCTCGCGACGGTGATGGCCGTCAGCGTCCTCATCCCGATAGGGCTTTCGATGTGGTGGAAGAAGCGGCAGGACATGCGCGACCGCCAGCGCCTCGAGGCGCAGACGGCGCGGCTCTTCACAGCGGGAGAGGGGGCTGCGAAATGAAGCGCTCGATGGTTTCGGTGATGATCCTCGCCGCGGTTCTTGCGTTCCTCTACGTGCCGATCATTCTCGTGGTCGTCTACGGATTCGTCCCCAACGGCATATCCATGAGCTTCTTCGGGTCGGACGGCTCCTTCCTTGGCTTTACGGGGAAGTGGTACAAGTACATCTTCACCGGCCATCAGTCCGTCAGGTCGCTTCTGGAGAGTTTTTGGCTTTCACTCATCATCGCGGGGCTCTCCACCCTCGCCTCGTGCGCAATCGGCACGACATCGGCGCTCGCGCTCCACAAGTGGAAGGACCGCCTTCAGTCGATACACCATGCGCTCGTCTACACGCCGCTTATCATGCCCGACATCCTGATCGGCATTTCGCTCCTGATGCTCTTTGCCGCCTGCCACGTGAACTGCGGCTTCTGGACGATCCTCATAGCCCACATCACGTTCTGCGTCTCCTATGTCGCGATGACGGTTCTTGCGCGTCTCCAGGACTTCGACGACCGCATCACCGAGGCGGCGTACGACCTCGGCGCGGGGCCATGGTACGCGTTCTTCCATGTCGAGCTGCCGATACTGCTCCCCGGCATCGTCGCGGGCGGGCTTCTCGCGTTCACGCTTTCCATCGACGACGTCGTCATCACTTCGTTCGTGAACGGCGCGGGCACCAACACGTTCCCGACATACGTCTCGTCGATGACGAAGCACTCGCGCAACTTGCCGTCGGTGTTTGCGCTCTCGACCCTCATGCTCGTCTTCACGTGCGTGCTCGTCGGCCTCTCGAAACTCATCACTTCGAAGGGCCAGGCGAAGCTCAAGCCGAAGGCGTCGTGATTTGCCGCGATTTGCGCGTCACAAGTCGCCTCGTTTTTGTTATAATGTCCCCCAAACGCGGCAATGGTGCCGTGTCTTGAAACAGGGAACTACGAAATGATGAACATGTGGAAAGTTTCTGCCGTCGCAGTGGCGGCCGTTGCCGTCGCGGGCTGCACACAGTCCGAATCCATTGACCTCTCGCCTTGCGCGCGCGCCGCGGCTGAGTCGAGCGGGATATCTCCAGAAAGCGTCAAGGGCGGCGAGCTCCACATTTACACTTGGTCAGACTACCTCGCGCCGGAGCTCATCGTCGGTTTCGAGAAGGCACTCGGCGTCAAGGTCGTCGTTGACACGTTCGACTCGAACGAGGCGATGTACGCGAAGCTAAAGGCGGGCGGCACGGGCTATGACTTGATGACGCCGAGCTCCTATCAGATTCCGCAGATGGCGCGGGAAGGGATGATCGAAAAGATCGACCACTCGAAGTGCCCCAACGTGAAGAAGAACTTCGACCCGTCCTTCGCGGGGCAGATCGTCGATCCTTCGTTCACGTACAGCGTGCCGTACACCGTCACCTACACCGGGTTCATGTACGACAAGGACAAGGTTCCGGAGGGCGTCGAAGTGAACTCGTGGAAGATTCTCGAAAATCCCGCGATGAAGGGGCGCATCACGCTCTTGGACGACTTCCGCGAAGTCATCGGCGGCGGGCTCATGTCGCTCGGCTATTCCCTGAATTCGGCCGACCCCGCCGAGATCGACGCGGCCGTAACCGAGGTGCTCAAGTGGCGCCGCAACGCCCGCAAGTTCGACGCCGAGAGCTACAAGACCGAAGTTGCTGGCGGCTCCATCTGGCTTGGCCACGGATATTCCACCGACGCGACCCAGGTCATCGTGGGCGACGAGGAGGAGGGCATGGAGCCTCGTGACGACATCGGCTTCGCCCTGCCGAAGGAGGGGTTCACGATAGCGTTCGACGAGATGGTCGTCGCGAAGGACGCGAAGCGCAAGGATCTCGCCTACGCGTTCATCAACTTCATCTACGAGGGCGAGGCCGCGAAGGTGAACATGGAGTATCTCTGCGGTCCCAATCCCGTCAAGCCCGGCATCGACCTCCTCGACGACGAGATGCGCGGAATCGTCCTTATCGACCCTGAGACGCTAAAGTACGGGCAGGTCCTCAAGAGCATCGACGACCCCAAGGTCATGGAGCTCTACAACAAGGCGTGGGACAGGATCAAGGCGACAGATACAAAGTGACGCTCGACGGCATACGCAACTTCTGCATCATAGCGCACGTCGACCACGGGAAGACGACGCTCTCTGACCGCATTCTCGAGCTGACGCATGCGATATCGCAGCGTGAGCTCAAGGAGCAGACGCTCGACGCGATGGATCTCGAGCGCGAGCGCGGCATCACGATCAAGTCGCACCCCGTCTCGATGCACTACACGGCGAAGGACGGGAAGACGTACCTTTTCAACCTGCTCGACACGCCCGGCCATGTCGACTTCGCCTACGAGGTCAGCCGTTCGATGGGCGCGTGCGAAGGGGCGCTTCTCGTCGTCGACGCCGCGCAGGGCGTAGAGGCGCAGACGGTCGCGAACACGTACTTTGCGCAGGACGCGAAGCTCGAGATCGTACCAGTTCTCAACAAGGTTGACCTTCCCGGCGCCGACGTGAAGGAAGTCTCGCGCGAGATCGAAGACATTCTCGCGATCCCGATGGACGACCCGCTTCTCGTTTCCGCAAAGACTGGCATGGGTTGCCCCGAGGTTCTTGAGGCAATCGTCAAACGCATACCGCCGCCCACGACGCTTGGCATAGACGCACCGCTGAGGGCGCTCGTCTTCGATTCCGTGTTCGACGAGTTCCGCGGCGTGATAACGTACGTCCGCGTAATGGACGGCTCGCTGAAGGCGGGGCAGGGCGTCGTGTTCATGGGGAGCCATGTCTCGACGACTGTCCACGAGGTCGGCATCTTCTCCCCGACGAAAAAGCCAGTCGACCATCTCGAAGCGGGGCAGGTCGGCTACATCGTCGGCACGGTGAAGGATCCGAGCGAGATCAAGATCGGCGACACGGTGACGACCTCGAAGCTCGGCGCGACGGAGCCGCTTCCCGGCTTCCAGGACATTCACCCGACTGTGTTCTGTGGAATCTACCCGATGTCGACCGACGAGTTCCCGAAGGTATCTGCGGGGCTTGAAAAACTTCACCTCAACGACTCGGCGTTCACGTTCCACCACGAAAGCTCGCTCGCGCTCGGCTTCGGCTTCCGCTGCGGCTTTCTCGGGCTTCTCCACATGGAGATCGTCCAGGAGCGCTTGCGTCGCGAATTTGGTCTCGACATAATTTCGACCTCTCCCGGCGTAGTCTACAAATTGAAGCTAAAGAACGGCGAGGAGAAGGATCTCGACAACCCGCTTCAGATGCCTGATCCTTCCGCGCTCGAGACAATATCCGAGCCGATCCTAAAGTCGCGCATCATCACGCCGTCGGAATCTATAGGCGACGTTATGCGCATTGTGATGGACCGCCGCGGGCAGGTCGAGGGAACAGAGACGATTGACGCGAAGCGCGTTATGCTTCACTGCATGCTCCCCCTCAACGAGATACTTATCGACTTCCACGACACGCTGAAGTCGGTGAGCCATGGCTATGCCTCGATGGACTACGAGCCAGCGGGCTATCAGGTCTCCGATATCGTGAAGATGGACATTCTCCTCAACGGCGAGACTGTCGACGCGTTCGCGACGATGGTACATCGCGCCAAGGCGCGCGCGAGGGGGCTGCAGATGTGCAAGGCGCTTGCCGACACGATTCCTCCGCATCAGTTCAAGATCCCTGTGCAGGCCGCGATAGGCAAGGAAATCATAGCGCGCGAAGACATCAGGCCTTTTCGCAAGGACGTTCTCGCAAAGCTCTACGGCGGCGACGTGACGCGCAAGATGAAAGTCTTGGAGAAGCAGAAGCGCGGCAAAGCGAGGATGAAGGAGTTCGGCCACGTCAATGTCCCGCAGTCTGCCTTCATCGCCGTTTTGAAGGGCACCATCAAAGACAAATAACGCCGTGCGCGATGGCAAAGGGGCGCATCAGTTTGGTATAATATGCGCCATGATGAATGTCTACAACTCGCTGACGCGCAGGGTCGAGGAGCTCAAGCCCCTTGAGGGGAACGAAATCCGCCTCTACACCTGCGGTCCTACCGTCTACAATTTCGCGCATATCGGCAACTTCCGCGCCTATGCGTTCGAGGATATCCTCCGCCGCGTAGTCCAGTTCAACGGCATGAAGATCCGCCAGGTGATGAACTTGACGGACGTCGACGACAAGACAATCCGCGGCGCAAATGCCGCGGGAATTGCGCTCACGGACTACACGAAGACGTACAAGGACGCGTTCTTCGCGGACTTGAAGAAGCTCAACATCCAGCCGGCCGAGGTCTATCCCGCGGCGACGGACCACATCCCCGAGATGATCGCGCTTGTCCAGAAGCTGATGGATAAGGGTGTCGCCTACCAGAGCGAAGACGGCTCGGTCTATTTCAAGGTGCGCGAGTTCCCTGGCTATGGTAAGCTCGCCCACATCGACTTCGACAACCAACGCACAGGACTTCGCTGCGCGGCGGACGAATACGACAAGGAGAACGTCGGCGACTTCGCGCTCTGGAAAGCGTGGGAGGAATCCGACGGCCCAGTCGGATGGGATTCCCCGTGGGGACGCGGCCGCCCTGGCTGGCACATCGAGTGCTCCGCGATGTCGATGAAGTATCTCGGCGAGACGTTCGACCTTCATACGGGCGGCATAGACAACCTCTTCCCGCACCACGAGAACGAGATCGCCCAGGCCGAGGCCGCGACGGGCAAAGAGTTCGTAAGGACTTGGATGCACTGCGCGCACCTGCGCGTTAACGGCGAGAAGATGTCGAAGAGCGCTGGCAACTTCTTCACGCTCCGCGACCTTCTCGAAAAGGGATATACCGGGCGCGAGATACGGTACGTCCTCATCAACGCCCACTACCGCACGGGCCTCAACTTCGCGTTTGACGCGCTCGAGGACGCGAGGAAGTCGCTCAGCCGCATTGACGCATGCGTCGACCGCTTGGCTCGAGTCGCGAAAACATCCTCCTCGGGAGCCTCCGCTTCGCGCCTCCCTCGCTCGGAGTTTTCCGCGCCTCTCGCCAAGTTCACCGAAGCCGTCAATGACGATCTCAACATCCCGAAGGCCTTTGCCTCGCTCTTTGAGCTTGTGAGGATGTGCAACGGAATGGAAATGGACGCCGAAGCCGCGAACGAGGCCTTAGGAGTGTTCAAGCGCATGGACGAAGTGCTTGGCGTCATCTTCTTCGAAAATGAGAAGAAGCAAGAAGAGATTCCTGCCGACGTTAAGCAACTTCTCGATGCCCGCGCCGAGGCCAGGAAATCGAAGAACTGGGCCGAGTCCGACCGCCTCCGCGACGAAATCGCCGCGCTCGGCTGGACTGTAAAAGACTCCCGTGATGGACAGAGTTTGGAGAAGAAGGTTTAGGGGTCAGGAGTCAGGAAAAGGAGTGGCAAAGAAAATTATTATTCTCGGGGCGACGGGGTCGATCGGCAGAAATGCGATTGACGTCGCCCTGTCTCATCCTGACGAATTCAAGGTTGTCGCGCTTGCTGTGCGTAATTCTCGCGAGCAATGCGAGGAACTTGCCCGAGAGCTTGGCGCAAAGCCATATTGCGGCGAAGACGCCGCGGTTCGTGCAGTCGAGGAGAACGACGCTGACATCTGCTTAGTTGCGACTGTGGGAATGTCTGGCTTAAAGCCGACGATGGCCGCAATCGAGAAGGGGATGGATGTCGCGCTTGCCACGAAGGAAGTCATGGTGATGGCGGGCGAGTTCGTCACGCGCCGTGCGAGGGAAAAGGGCGTGCGGTTTCTTCCCGTTGACAGCGAGCATTCGGCGATCTTTCAGTGTCTGCAAGGGTCGCCGCGCGAATCGGTTGAAAAGATTGTCCTGACCGCAAGCGGCGGACCGTTTCTCGATGAGCCCGCCGATCTTTCGGCAGTTACTGTTGAACAGGCGCTCAACCATCCGCGCTGGAAGATGGGACCAAAGGTCACGATTGACAGTTCTACGATGATGAACAAGGGGTTCGAGATCCTTGAGGCGCGCTGGCTCTTCGACGTGCCTGTCGAGAAGATCGACGTCGTTGTGCATCCAGAGTCAATTGTCCATTCTCTTGTCACGTTCTCGGACGGAGCGACGCTTGCACAACTCTCGCCGCCCGATATGCGCGTTGCGATACAGTACGCGCTAACTTGGCCCGGCCGCCTTGCGTCAAAACGCGAGCAGCTCGATCTCGCAGCGCTCGGCTCTCTTACGTTCCGCGCGCCTGACCCTGTGCGTTTCCCCTGCCTGCGGCTCGTAAAGGAGGCATGTGCGCGCGGCGGATGCGCCACGGCCGTTCTCGCCGCGGCGGACGAACTTGCGGTACAGTCATTCCTTGACGGCAAGATAAAGTACACCGATATTGCGGCCACGGTTGCCGACTGCCTTGAACACGCGCCCGAAATCCCATGCGACTCCCTTGACGCCGTTTGGGAGGCGGTCAAATGGGTGGAAGCCAGTTTAGGGTGAATTCTGCTGTCGGCTGCGGCGAAAACTGCCCATTTGCGACTGATTATTTGGTATAATACAATACAAAATGCACGATAACTAATTCCGAAACCTCGTAATAAGTAAGAAGTTGTCATAAATGGAGATTTTAATTACAATCGGCTATATCGCGATTTGCGTTGTTTTCTTTTCGCTTGCAATAGCGATTCACGAGTTCGGGCACTTTATCGTTGCACTCAAACTGGGGCTCAGAGTCGAACGCTTCTCGATTGGGTTTGGCCCCGCGATCTGGAAGAAGACCTGGCGCGGGGTCGAATACCGCGTCAGCTGGATTCCGCTTGGCGGCTATGTATCCATTCCCGATGTTGATCCCGAAGGTACGAAGACGATTGAAGGAGGAGCTGAAAGCAAAGAGCCGGAAACAGGGAAAACACCGATTTCTCCGTGGAAGGAGATCGCCGTCGCTGTCGCGGGCCCTGCCATGAACATTGTCCTCGCCGTCTTCCTCGCGTTTCTTCTTTCCGTGATACCATCTGTCCGTTTTGGCGAGCTTCCGGCCGAGATCGCCTCGACCATAGAGAGCGGCCCTGCGGAGAAGGCAGGCATTCGCAAAGGCGACACTGTGCTTTCGGTCGCCGGAAAATCGGTCTCAAACTGGACGGAGATGCAAGTCGAGTTCCAGATCGTCGGCGCGTGCGAGACGGACGTCGTGTTGCGCGACAAGGACGGCGTGGAGCGCACCGTCAAGGTAACGCCCGAACAGGACCCCGTCAGCGGCGCGTACTTTATCCAGGCGATTAGCTTGCCAAAGGAGAACATGGCGGCAAGCTGGATGCCCCACAGAAACCCGATCAAGCAGCTTGCATGGGACGCCGGCGCGATCTTCCGCGTTCTCAAAGGGCTTGTAACGCCAAAGGAAATGAAGAACACGGCAAAGGCGCTCGGCGGGCCGCAGATGATTGTCGAGGGGATATACAAGTCCGTGCGACGCGATTTCTGGGATGGCGTCGGTTTTCTCAGGTTCCTCAATGTCAACCTCGCGGTACTGAATCTCCTGCCAATACCGGTTCTCGACGGCGGGCTGATCATGTTCGCGCTTCTCGCTCTTATCTTCCGCAGGCGCGTTCCCGAGAAGATTGTCACCACGCTCTCCATGACGTTCATGGTCCTTCTTCTCAGCGCAATGGCGATTCTCATCTTCCGCGACGCGCAGCGCAGCTGGCGCATCCACACCTACAAGCCGCCGGCCGAGGAGACGGCAGAGACGAATACGGTTACGACTGTCACGAATGAGACGGACAACACGAGCAATTAAGGTCGGCTCGCTCACCATCGGCGGTGGAGCGCCGGTGAGCGTCCAGACCATGGCGAACGCAGGCCCCCATGATGCGGCGGCGCTCGTCGAGCAGGTTCGCTCATGCGCAGCGCTTGGCTGCGATGTCTTCCGCCTGACCGTTCCTGACGTCGAGGCGGCTAAAGTCCTCGGCGAGGTAAAGAAGTCCTCTCCGATTCCTCTCGTCGCAGACATCCACTTCGACTACCGCTGCGCGCTCGCCGCCATCGAGGCTGGGACTGATGCGCTTCGGCTTAACCCCGGCAACATCGGTTCGCGCGACAGGGTTCAGGCAGTCGCCCGCGCGGCAAAGGAGAAAAAGATTCCGATCCGCATTGGCGTAAACCTCGGCTCTCTCGAGAAGCCACTCCGCGAAGAACTTGACGCGGGCAAAATCGACGTTCCCGAGGCGCTTGTACGCTCGGCGCTCGGCCACTTGAAACTGCTCGAAGACGAGGGCTTCCGCGACGTCGTTATTTCCGCAAAGGCGTCTAACGTTCTTGAGACGCTTGCAACCTACCGGCTTCTCGCGGAAAGGACAGACTGCCCGCTTCATGTCGGCGTCACCGAGGCGGGAACGCTCATCCCTGGCGCGATCAGGAACTCGGTTGCGCTCGGCATCTTGCTCTCCGAGGGAATTGGCGATACGATTAGGGTTTCGCTCACCGCGAAGCCCGAGAAGGAAGTCAGGGTCGGAATGGAGATCCTTCGCGCGCTTGGCCTTAGGGAGCCTGGCCCCGCGATAACGTCGTGCCCTACTTGCGGTCGCACTAAAGTCGACTTGATGCATGTTGCCTCGCAGGTCGAGATTGCGCTCGAGACGCTTGCGAAGGACGGGGTGAAGCTGCCGCGTGTAGCCGTAATGGGCTGCGCCGTGAATGGCCCTGGCGAGGCGAAGGGCGCCGATGTCGCGCTCTGTGGCGGCGATGGGGAGTTTCTGCTGTATGTCAAGGGAAAACAGGTCTGCAAGGTGTCTGAGGAAGACGCCGCAGGAAAGGTGATTGAATATGCGCTATCTCTACGATAACGTCGTGGTTCTCGCGGTGTTCGCAGTTCTGGCCGCGTTCGTGTGGCTTTTCGGCGGCACTCGCGCCGAGTATCTCGTTACGGTCATGCCGTGGCTTACGGCAATTCTCGTGGAGGCCATGATATGCTTTCCACAGCAGCATGACGGCGAGACGTCCTACGAGGCGCGGGCGAGAGTGTGGTCTGCGCTCAAGAAGGACCCGCTCGTCTGGACGGCGCTTGGACTCATTGGGCTTCTCCTCATTCCGTTCCTGAACGTGGGGCTATGTCCGGTGTGCGACTATCCGGCGATAGCGGCGGGCGCCGATCCAAACCCGACGATTCCTTTCTTCCCGTTCTGCGTCAACCGCTCGCAGCACCTGAACGTAGTCTTGTGGTTTGTGCCATCGCTCATCGCGGTCATCGCCGTTAAACATGCGATGCTTAAGCGCGGCAAGCGCGCGCTTCTTGAACTCGTAGTCTGGAACGGCCTCGCCCTCGGCGTCCTTGGCGCCGTCCAGCAGGTCACTCACGCCCCAGGACCGCTGTGGGACGGGGACGGCTTCCCGCAGGTTTATTTCTTCTCCACCTTCGGCTACCCCAACATGGCCGGCGACTACTTCACAACGCTCTTCGCAATCGCCTTCGGCCTGTGGCGCTGGCATCTCGACGACATGCGGAAGAAGGAGTCGGAGATGAACTCGGCCATTGCCCATGCCAGTGAAAAGGCCGCGGCCGAAAAAGCCAAGGCCGATGTCGCACAAAATGGCGGACAAGCCGCGGAGACAGGTCATCACCATCACGTGCACCGCCATTCGCAAGGTGCAAAGAAGACGATTTCCTTCTGGAACAAGCACTACTATCTCATCCCGGCGACAATCTTCTTCTTCTGTGCGCTGGACACGCTCTCGCGCGCTTCGGTGATGCTCGTTACCGCGCTTGCCGTCTTGTTCTTCCTCCATACCTTCATGTGTCTCTTCTCGAAAATGAAGAAGGCCCAGCGCGTAAAGGCGACGGTGTTCAGCGCCGTTGTGCTGACGCTCATCTCCCTCTGCGCCGTCACGTTCATGCCGAGCGACCTGCAACGGGAAGTCGACACGATCGACACGCGCGAAGTCCTCGATCGCGTGACGGGAAAGGCCCAATACCATGTCCGCGTCGCGACCGAGATATGGAAGAAGCACCCTCTTTTCGGCGTAGGAGGATGGGGCTACAGGCATTTCTGCCTCCAGAACATGACGGACAAGGAGCTTCGCCAGATACAGATGGTCGGCGGCGCAAACGTACACAACGACTACCTGCAGTTCCTGGCCGAGCACGGTGTCGTGGGGTTCGGGCTTTTACTGGCCGTGATCCTGATGATGGTATGGCCGATCGGCAAGGTGTGGAAGGAGCTCATCAACGCCTATCGATTCACGCCTCCCAAGGAGCAGCCGCCGCAGCCGATACAGATATTCGTGATACCGGCCCCAGTGTTCTGCATAATAATGGCCGCCGTCGCCACGCTGATACATGCCTTTGGCGACTGTATTCTCAGGTCCCCGGCCGTGCTATCGCTCTTTCTCGTGTCGCTCGCTACAATCGACGGCTTCCTGCCGCGGATCAAGAGGCGCGGCCACCGTTCGTGATCAATCCACAACCCTTAACTCACAACTCTCAACTCACAACTTTACCACCATGCTCCACGTCAACGAAAACTACTCAAGAATCCAGGCAAGCTATCTCTTCACGGAAATTGCCCATCGCATAACCGCCCACCAGTCTGCGAACCCCGACGCAAAAGTCATTCGCCTCGGCATAGGCGACGTGACCGAGCCGCTTTGCGACGCAGTCGTCCAGGCGATGCACAAGGCCGTCGACGACGAGGCGACGCGCGAGAACTTTCACGGATACGGTCCTGAGCAGGGCTATGCATTCCTCCGCGAGAAGGCCGCAAAGTGCGACTTCCAAGACCACGGCGTCGACATCGCGGCCGATGAGATATTCATTTCCGACGGCGCGAAGTGCGACTGCGGCAACATACAGGAGCTCTTCGGCCAGGACGTCAAGATTGCGGTCGGCGACCCCGTCTATCCCGTCTACGTCGACACCAACGTGATGGCCGGACGCACAGGCGCGAACGACGGCGGACGGTATGCGGGGCTCACGTACCTCACGTGCGACGCCTCCAACGGCTTCGTGCCTGGCCCTGAATCGGCAGAGGGCGCGGACATCGTATATCTCTGCTATCCGAACAACCCGACTGGCGCGGTCGCCACGAAAGAACAGCTCCAGAAATGGGTCGACTGGGCGAACGCGAACAAGTCGCTCATTCTCTTCGACGCCGCCTACGAGGCGTTCATAAGGACGCCCGGAATTCCACATTCCATCTACGAGTGCGATGGTGCGCGCAGCTGCGCGATAGAGTTCCGCAGCTACTCTAAGACTGCTGGCTTCACCGGCATCAGGTGCGGCTACACTGTCGTGCCGAAGGGCCTTGTCGCTTATGCGAAGGACGGCTCGCCTGTCGAGCTGAGGCCAATGTGGACGCGCCGCCAGACTACGAAGTTCAACGGGGCAAGCTACATCACCCAGCGCGGCGCGGAGGCGATCTACTCGCCCGAGGGCCAGGCGCAGACGAAGGCGACGATTGACTTCTACCTTGAGAACGGGCGGCTCATGAAGGAGGCGCTTCTGTCTCTCGGATACGAGGTGACGGGAGGCGGCAACTCTCCGTATCTCTGGGTCAACGTGAAGGGCGACAGCTGGGAGTTCTTCGACAAGCTCCTCAAGAAGGCAAACGTCGTCACTACCCCGGGCGCGGGCTTCGGACGCGCCGGAGAGGGATACATAAGGATTTCGTCGTTCAACTCGCGCGCGAACGTCCTCGAGGCGGTCGAGCGGCTCAGGAAGGTTCTTTAACCAAGGAGGAAAGACAATGAATAAACTGATGATGGCCGCCGCAGTTGCGGCGCTTGTCGCGGGATGTGCCAAGAACGAAGCCGAGCGTTTTGGCTACAAGGGCGCAGATCTTGCCGATGACGACAACATGTTCTTTACGACTGGCCCGACTGTAACGAACTGGGTTCCCGCACGCGTCCTGAGCGTGTGCGAGGAATATCCAATGAGCCCGAACGAATCGGCGATTATCGAAGCCGCCGGCGTCATAGTGCCGAGCGAGCCTCTCGAGAAGGTTCCGGAGGGCTATGTCAAGGACTCCGACGAGCCCTGGTTCGCCATGTGGAGGAAAGAGTCCGAGAACTTCGGGCGCAAGGGCGTAAACGGCTTCATCTCCCACTGGAACGAGGACAAGAACGTGTGGGAGACGAGCGAGACTTACTTCTCGTCCTACTATCCAGACGAAGCCGGCGCTCTCGCGGCGCTCGCGGAGACTCGCAAGATTATCGCCGAGAAGTTCTCGCCGAAGAGGTTCCACGACTTCGACAAGTGCTGGATCGCCGAGTATCTGCGGTTGCGCGTAATGTGCCTCGTCGGGCAGAAGCCGGACGGAACTTGGTCTTGCATGCTCGACATCACCGACAAGTGCCGCGCTGGCTGCGGTCAGTGGGAACCCGTCGAAGCGCAGGCCGAGCGGCTTGCCGAATACAAGTACCGCAAGGCGCTGGTCGCATGGAAGCAGGAGAAGGCGAAGGTGCTCGAGGCTAACCACGCGGCTGTCGAGAAGATCCGCACGGAGAAGGGGCTTGCGCTTCTTGATGGAGCACGTGAATTCGAGTCCGAGGACGGGCGCAAGGCGTACATCCGCGTCGGCACCTGCGACGCGGCTTCGGTAACGAACAAGGTCGAGTTCTGGAAGGAGAAGTCGGCGGCGCTCGCCGCCGCAACGGGAGTCGCGTTCGATGGCGAGCCGACGACAGAAGATGTTCCATCGGGATACACGATCATGGGAGCGACCGCGTCGAATGACATATACGATGTGCGTCTCGACATCGCGTTCCCGCCGCCTGCCGAGGTTGGTGAAGAGTCCGACAAGTCGGCAGAGAAAGCCGAGGGCGAGAACGCCGAGGAAGAGCAGGCGCAGAAGCCGCCGGTGGAATGGCGCGAGCTTTGCTTCGAGAAGATGCAGCCTGGTCTCGCGATTCCTCCGCGCCCCCAGCCGCCGCAGCGCTAGCCGAGGAATTCGTCCATTGTGTCTGAGCCGGGGTGGTTGATGCCATCTCGGCTCGCCGTCTTGAATACGGTGAGGAAGAGGATCTTGAGGTCGAGGAAGAGAGAGCGGTTGTCTACATACCAAACGTCGAGACGGAATTTCTCATCCCATGAAAGGGCGTTGCGGCCGTTGACCTGCGCCCAGCCGGTGATGCCGGGCCTGACTTCGTGGCGGCGCGCCTGCTCGGGCGAATAGCGCGAGAGATATCTTGCAGGGAGCGGCCGCGGTCCGACGAGCGACATTTTCCCCGAGAGGACGTGCAAGAGCTGCGGCAGTTCGTCCAAGGAGGTCGCGCGCAAGAACCGCCCGATCCGCGTCAGCCGTTCGGCGTCCGTACCCTCGCCTGCGCGCATCGTGCGGAACTTGAGCATGGTGAAGATGCGCCCGCCTTTGCCCGCTCGCTCCTGGCGAAACAGGACCGGACGCCCGTCTGCAAGCATGATTGCGAGCGCGACAATCGCGGCGAGCGGGACCCATAATGGGGCCGCGACAATCACCGCAAGAGATTCAATGACTCTTTTCACGGCACTATTATAGCAAATTATGGTATAATCTACGCACAGCAAGGAGAATTCCCATGAGAGACCTTTTCATCGTAGGAGCGGGCGGCTTCGGCCGCGAGGCAATCTGGACTGTCGAGCGCATCAACGCGCTTTCACAGCAGCCACAGTGGAACATCATCGGCTACGCCGACGACGACCCCAAGTGGAAGAAGGGCGACAACTTCGAGGGATTCCCGATCCTCGGGACTATTGAGGAGGCGTCGCGCGACTATCCCGGGGCGTCCGTCTTCATCGCAGTCGGCAAGAACTCGAAGCGCGCAGACATAGCAAAGCGCCTCTCTGGACATGACTTCCCGGCGATCATCGACCCGAAGGCGCAGATTTCCCCGACGACCGACTTCCTCGAAGGCGCGTTCATCGCCGCCGGCGCAGTCGTGCAGGTCGGCGCGGAGCTCGGCCGCTTCGTAATCGTAGGCGCAAACGCCGTTGTTGGCCACGACGCACGTCTCGGTGACTTCGTAAACATGGGTCCCGGCACTGTCGTCGCCTCTGGCGTAAAGGTCGAGGACAACGTTTCCTTCTTTGCCAACGCCTCGACGATGTCGTGGATCACGATCGGCACCGGCTCCGTAATAAGCTGCGGCACCGGCGTCAAGGAAAGCATTCCGGCAAATACCAAGATATGAGACGGCGAAAGGCGCGATGCTGAAGAAGGTTGTCTATAACCTGCTGTTCGCCGTCGTCTATCCGTTTCTACTGCCTGGCTTTCTCGTCCGCATGCTGAGGCGCGGCGGATATGCCGCGAGAATGGGCGACAGGTTCGCCCTCTATCCAGACGAGGTGCTGCGCAAGTTCCGTGAAGGCGGTTTCGTCTGGATTCACGCCGTTTCCGTCGGCGAGGTCCAGGTCGCGGGTCAGCTGATGCGCGAGTGGCGAAAGGTCGAGCCAGGCGTCAAGTTCGCCTTTTCAACGACGAGTTCCACCGGCTGGAAGATGGCCGAGAAGGAAATCTCCGAGCGAGACGTCCTCATTTACAATCCGCTCGACTTCCCGAATTTCGTCAAGAGCGCGCTTAAGACCGTCCGCCCACGTGCGGTAGTCCTCACCGAGAGCGAGATCTGGCCCAACTTCATCTGGACGGCGCAACGCTACCGCATACCTGTCTTTCTCGTCAACGCACGAGTAAGCGACCGCAGCGCGCCGCGCTACAGGGCCGCCCGCTGGTTCTTCGGCGACGTCCTCGCGTCGTTCGCCCGCATCTTCGCGCAGTCCGATCTCGACGCGACACGCCTTGTCGCCGCCGGCGCTCCTGAAAGAATCGTCGAGGTGACTGGAAGCTTCAAGTTCGACGTCGCCCACAGGAACGAGGCGAAGGAGCGGGAACTCAGGGAATGGATCGGCCCCGGCAGGATTCTTCTCGGCGGCTCGACTTGGCCTGGCGAGGACGAGGCGCTTCTACGCATCTATTCCGACATTGCCAAGTCGCAGGGCGGTGTGTCACAAGTCAAGCTCGTTATCGCTCCGCGCCACTTCGAGAAGGCCGATGCAGTAGAAGAGAACATAAAATCCGCCGGCTTTTCGTGCGTCCGTCGCAGCATAAAAGACTCGCCCACTCATCCACTCGCCAACTCCTCCACTCCCGTCTACCTCGCCGACACGACGGGTGAGCTGATGGGGCTCTACGGAATCGCCGACGTCGTGTTCGTCGGAAAGTCCCTCTGCGCCCACGGAAGCCAGAACATGATAGAGCCGTGTCTCTGCGGCAAGCCGACGGCCGTCGGTCCCTACACCGAGAACTTCCGCCCCGTGATGAGCGATCTTCTCGCGGCCGACGCGATACGACAGGTGAAGGACGAAAGCGAGCTTGGCGAATTCGTGAAAAGCTCTTTCGCCGACGACAGCGGGCTTGGCGCACGTGCGGCGGCGGCAGTCAAGCGTCGCAAGGGCGTCGTCCCGAAGTGCGTCGAGACGATACGCCGCGCCCTTGCCTGCGTCGCGCTTCTTCTCGCCATAGCGGGCTGCTGGGAAGGTGGCGACGATGCCAAGAAGCCGGCAGCCGAGCCGGAAGAAAGCACGTTTCGCCCCGTCAAGATCACTACCGCCTGCATTGCCGCCATCGAGAAGCCCACTGCTACGCGAGTGCTGCTCGCAGACGTCAAGGCCGAGACGTTCAGGCCGTTCCTCTCGTCGTTTGGCGTCATCTGCGTCTCAAACGAAGAGGCGGCGGCGGAAGCGAAGTTCGACATCGTCTTTCTTGCCGGCAGGGCGGATTCCAAGAAACTGTCAGTCGCCCTTGAGCGAACAGGTGAGACTGGTATCCTGGCGTGGCGCCTTGCAGTCAAGGACATGAGCACCGCGGACTTCAAGGCGGCCGTCGAGTCGTTCCCGTGCGAGTCAGCGCATCTTTGGATGCCGAGCGCGGAGGAATGGGTTTTCGTCGGCCGCCGCATGCCGCGAAAGATAAAGCTCGACGCGATGATGGACGTCTTTTCGCGCGAAGTGGCGTTCGAGGTTCTTGCCGAGGCCAAGGCGACTGCGCTCTCCGACGTGTTTGCAAGCTATGTCGGCGATTTCACAGACATTGCAGGGGCCTTTGCGACGACGAACCTTTCTGTCACCGTGCGTCCGGAGTTTTTCGTGACGAAGGACATCCCGTCGCTCGACTGGGTGACACGTGGCGACGTTGACGAGGACATCTACAAGGCGACTCTCGCCGAGATACGTTCTATGCAGGTCGTGCGCCGACTTGTGATAGAGGGCGATCTTATTGCAGCCGAGGGCAAGGCGGACGAAGCCACCGAAGTGTGGGCGCGCGCCATGCTCAGGAATCCGCGCGACCCAATGCTGCTTGACCGCCTCGACCGCCTCTCGCGCAACGCCACGACGCTTCTCAGCGTCGGCAACGTCGCTGCGGCGGCGAAATGCTACGAGACAATGGTTGTCATAAACCCGACGGATGCGTCGGCTGTGTTAAACTACGGCATGTGCCTTCGACGCCTCGGCAAGAAGGAGATGTCCGAACAAGTGCTCAAACGAGCAGGGGAGCTAAGGAAAAGATGAAAAAGACAATAATGACATTGTCAATGCTCGCGTTTGCGGGCTGCTTCACCATATTCGAGAGCGACTATCCCGCAGTCGAAATGGCCGCTGCCGGCAACGCCGACGTCAAGGTACAGCTTTCGGGCTTCGAGGCGGCTGTCACGACATACGAAGTCATCTATGGGTACGAGACGGCCTACCGCTACCACTACGGCTACCGCCGCCACTACGGCTACTGGGGACCTTCGACCGTGATGACCGAGACATATGTCCCCCAGACAAGGGCGACGTCGGCCTTCATCGACCGCGCTACGGAAATCCTCGAGCTCAACGGATTCAACACGAAGACCGACAAGCCGGAATACCGCGTCGAGGTGAAGTTCGACGGGCCTTTCGTGAGCGACGGAGAGCGCGCAGCCGAGGCCGCCTGGACAATCTTCTCCCTCCTTACGGCGGACTATGGCGTCAATACGTGGACTGCGAAGCTGAAGGTGTATGAAGTCGCCACAGGCAAGCTTCTCATGCACTGCGACTATTCCGAGCGCTATTCCGCCCTCGTCTGGGGCCCGATCCCGCTGTTCAGCCCCGCCGGTTCCGATAAGACGTCCGTAAGCTCGATGCAGCGCTGGTGCCTTATGGCGCTCACAGACCGCGCGATGGCCGACGCCACGGCGTTTCTATCCTCTGTCGGAAAATGACGGTTGTCGCAGATAGTCAATAAGTGGTATAATATCCGTCAACAGGAGGAAACATGAAAAAAGAAGAGACAATTGCAGTTTCGGCGATGCGCGCCGGCTTCACGCTCGTGGAGCTTCTGGTCGTTGTCGCAATCATCGGCATTCTCGGCACGATAGCCATTCAAAACGTGAAGGCGAACATCGACAAGACGAACGAGACGGCGGCCCGTGCGACTGTGCAGAGCGTTTCCGAGGCAGTCACCTCGTATTACATCGGGAAGAAGAAGATGCCTACGTCCCTCAACCAGCTTGTCGAGGGCTCGGACGACGATCCGCCCATCCTCGAAGGCGGCGAGGGCGCGTTGGAAGATCCGTGGGGCAACGAGCTCAAATACGAGATCAAGGGCAAGCGCTATGTAGTGATCTCGGCCGGTGCCGACGGCGAATTCGGCACCGAAGACGACATCCGCAGCGACAAGAAGGGCTCGTCCAAGTCCGGCAACTGACGGCCTGGCGTGAACGGCCTATGGCGCGCAGGGCCTTTACCCTGATCGAGCTTCTCGTAATCGTCGCCATTATGGCGACGATGGTCACGGTCAGCGTCGTGAGCATCCGCGCCGGCCAGAGCACGGCGCGGATCAAGGGCGCGACGCGCAACGTTATGGCGGCGATACGCAACGCGCGCTCCAGGGCGCTTGTGATGATGCAGCCGGCCATCGTTACGTACTCCACGACGACTATCGACGACGAGGTCTGCGCGCAGATAGAGGTCGAGGGTGCGAAGTTCACCGCTTCGCAGAATCCTAACGACGTCGTCGAGACCCTTTCTGGGGAGCCGGTCCACCGCGACGGGACGCCTGTCAAGCGCAATGCCAAGGGCGCGACGGAGGAGGGTGAGCCGCTTCTTTCCGAAGACAGCGGGCAGACGGTGGAGGACATACTTTTCTCGCCTATATCGACGGAAGTCGTGCGCGGCGTTCGCATCAAGGTCGCGGTAGGCGACGAACTCGTCGAGTTCGCGGAGCAGGAGGAGAAGAGCGCCAACAAGATATCGGTCTTCTCGAACGTCGACTATCTCCTCGGCAAGTACAAGGAGCAGAAGCAGCAGGAGAAGAAGAAGCCGGAGGAAGAGACCTCTTCCACGTCCTCCGCATCGTCGCCAAGCCAGGAAACGCAGGAGCCCGTGCGAATAGTCTGGGAGGCGAACGGCAGGTGCGATCCGCACCGCGTCTGGGTGTATCTCGACGGCTCCACGCCGGACAAGGGGCTCTGCATAAAAGTCGACCATTTTGGCGCGGCAAAGGTGGTGTCGGATGAGGATTGACGCCATGCGCAGTGGATTCACGTTGCTTGAAGTCCTTCTTGCCGCGATAATCCTCGGCACGGGGCTTGCGGCGATACTCGTGTCGATGTCGCAAAGCCAGAAGATGATGCTTTCCTCGTCTTCGCTTGAGACGGCGCAGGAGGTCATGGACCTCGGCGAAATGGCGTATCCGCTCGCCGACGTCCAGGACCCGGACCAGGATCTCGACGTCAAGGAGACGAAGGCGAGCGAACTCTGGGACATAGTCGCCGGCTCGCACGGCCCGAAGATGACGCGCGAGCAGGCGGAGAAGTTCCACAACTACACGTGGGAGCGCGTCGCCCTCAACCGCAAGGACAAGGAAGAGGACATAAAGCGGCTCGGCAACCTATACACCGTGCGCATTATAGTTCGCTGGGGCAACTCGAGGCGCGGAGAGACTGACGAGGAGAGCTACGTGACGTTCTGGAGGAAAAAGGAATGAGGCGCGCCTTTACCCTTGTCGAACTCCTTCTCGCCGTCGTCCTTCTCGGCGTCATCACCGTGCTTACGATGATGACGTTCAATTCGGTGACCCACGGATGGCAGATTTCAACCGACTACCTCGACAAGATGCAGCGCACCGACTTCGCGCTCAACCAGGTCGTCTCAGGCCTGAGGAGCCTCTACTATCCCCATAGCGGCGAGCAGAGCTACGACTACGGCTTTTACCTCACGGACAATGGAGACGGAGAGGACCCAGACCGCTCGGACGTGATAGAGTGGTCGAAACGCGGCTCCGCGATAGTCGGCTCGAAGAGCGCCGCAGCCGACACCGTGCACCGCGTACAGCTCATGGTGCTCGAGGAGGGCAACCACGACTATATGGAGCCGATTGAGGTGACCGGGCTCTACGCCCGCCACTGCCCCGACGTCACGCTCAGGCCCAAGGACAACCGCGACGACATAGACTTCTCCTTCGCCAACGACGAGATGTACCAGCCGGTGCTGATAGCGGACGGGATCGTCGGCTTCAACTGCCGTGTTCTCCCGTCGGATGAAAAGGTCGAAGCCGAGCACGATGAATCGCTTTTCGAGGACAAGTGGGACACGTCGAACGCGGTGCCCTACAAGGTCGAACTGACGTTCTACCTCGCAGATCCCGAGGGCCGCGCCTATCGCTCGAACACGGCCCCGATCATGCGGATAGTCCGCATACCTCTCTACGAGCAGGGCAAGGACGGCGCTGCACCTCCATCAGAGAAGGCCGCGCGCGAAAGTGGCGGCGCTAGGCGCGGTGCATCGGGCGGGTCTGGACGCACGAGCGGCGGCTCGGGCGGCACTCGTCCCGGCAGTGGAGGCCAACCAGGTGGCGGAGGCCAACCTGGTGGTGGAGGTCAACCAGGTGGCGGTTCCGCCGGAGGCGGGGGCTTCAGGCCTGGTGGCGATGGAATGCGTCCTGGAGGCGGCCCTCCGCCTCCGGGGGGAGGCATGCCATGAGACGTGCTAGCGCACTGTTGATGGCGCTGTGGGTGATCGCCGTCCTGTCGATCATGGTTTTGTCATTTGCGTACGAAGCGCGTCAACAGACGGGCATAAACGTCTACGTGCGCGAGCGCAACCGCGTCAACCGCCTTGTCGATGCTGGGCGGATACTTGCAGAAGTCGTAATAGCCGACTACGCAAACGCCTCGGAATGGGCGGAGGACGAAGACACCGACACTCTCTTCGAGGACGACCGTTGGTACAAGGAGAAACGCGCGCTTAAGGACGGCCGTCCCTGCGTCATTGGTCCGATTCTCGTCGACGAGGAAAATCCCGATTCCGGGACGGTCAAGGTCGACATCAGGATTACGCGCGGGCTCAACATCAACGAACTTACGCCGAACAGCGACCAGAACTGGCGGCTCAGGTGGGAGATGATCTTCAAGAGCCATGGGATCCCCGAGGACTACGAAGTCGAGGCCTACGACTCGCAGCACCATTCGCGCAGCAAGTTCAAGCTGATCAATCTCCTCATTGCGAGCTTCGCGGACTGGGTCGACGCTGACGACAATGCGACTTCCATGGACGACGAGGACTGCGGGGCCGAATCCAGCTGGTACGAAGAGGAATACGAAGACAACAATGTGGATGACGAATTCAAGCGCTATCCGCGCAACGGCGCGATTCCCGACATAAAGGAGCTCTCCTACATCCGCGGGTTCCGCGACTTCCCCGTCGTGCTGACAGGCGGCACGCTGAACCCCGAAGACGACCCGAAGGACCAGATACACGTCCGCGGCATAGCCGACATGTTCAACACGCTCGGGAGTGCCAAGGTCTACATCAACGACTGCACGCGCGACGAACTCATGACCGTGCCCGGCATTTTCGACGAGGAAGACGAGGAGGATCTCGAGAAGAGCACGGAGAACATCGACGCGATTCTCGGCGCGATGAGCGAGGAGCCGGACTACGACGTCGACGAGTCGCTTGAGTGGTGGCAGTACAAGGACTTCGCCGATCTCCAGCAGCGCGTCTTGGACTACGGCGGCAACAATGCGCAGATCGGCACCGAGGCGAACAACTATCTTCTCTTCAAGCCGGACGACACAACGATCTTCGAAATCACGATCGAATGCGAATCTATGGGGATGTCGCGTTCGGTCAAGGCAAAGGCGTACTTGAAGGACAAGGACGTCCGCTACGTTGAATGGGAGGAAGATCCCGTCGGCGACAGGAAGGACATGCAATGACGATGCGGATAGACGGAAAGGAACTTGCGCGCGGCCTGCGCGCCGAAATCGCGGCCGGAGTTGCCGCGCTGAAGGCGGAGAAGGGCGTGACGCCCGGACTCGCCGTCATACTCGTCGGCGACAATCCCGCGAGCGTGAGCTACGTTACCGCGAAGGGAAAGGCATGCGCCGAGGCGGGGATGCTCTCGCGCGAGATTCGGCTTCCCGCCGAGACGACCGAGGACGAGCTTGTCGCGCTCGTGAAGAAGCTCAATTGCGACCCCGAGATACACGGCATCCTCGTGCAGCTGCCCGTTCCGAAGCACATACGCGACAAGGCGGTCATCGACGCGATTGCGCCCGAGAAGGACGTCGACGGCTTTACGCCAATCAACGTCGGCAAGATGATGATCGGCGAAGAATGTTTCCTCCCTTGCACGCCCCACGGCATAGTCAAGCTGATAGAGTTCTCGGGAATGGACATTCGCGGCAAGCACGCCGTCGTGATCGGACGAAGCAACATCGTCGGCAAGCCCGTCGCCGCGCTTCTTGCCCGCAAGGAGACGAATGCGACCGTAACCCTCTGCCACACGGGAACGCCCGACGTCGGGCACTTCACCCGCGACGCAGACATCGTCGTCGTCGCGGCAGGGCGGCCAAACACGCTTACCGGTGACATGCTTAAAGAAGGCGCCGTAGTGATCGACGTGGGCGTGAACAGGATTCCCGATCCCACGAAGCCGAAGGGGTTCCGTCTCGTTGGCGACGCAGATTTCGAGAGCTGCTCCAAGGTTGCAGGCGCAATTACTCCAGTTCCAGGCGGCGTCGGTCCCATGACGATAACGATGCTTCTCTGGAACACACTTGAAAGCGCCCGCCGCGTCGCAAAGTAGTCGTTCTCGCTGTTACACGGCACCAATTATAGCAGACTTCACCATTGCGGAGTCGCGCGGAAAAGAGTATAATGTCCGTAAAAAGGACGCTTGCGCCCGTGTGAGGTGAATATGAACAAGTATCTTGACAATTTCATGAAGACCTTCCCGTACGAGGGTCTTACTTACGACGACGTGACGCTTGTCACGCAATATGCCGACTTCCTTCCAGACGACGCGTCGCTCGTGACAAAGCTTACGAGCCGCACGACGATGAAGATTCCATTCATCTCGGCCGCAATGGACACGGTGACCGAGGCGCCCATGGCGATTGCGATGGCGATTGCGGGCGGCATCGGCGTCATCCACAAGAATCTCGAGGAAGACGACCAGGCGAAGGAAGTCGCGAAGGTGAAGAACTACCTGAACGGCATGATAGCGAAGCCGATCTGCTTCCACGCCAACGACGACATCTCCTTCCTCCGCTCGGAGAAGAAGCGCATGGGGCTCAAGTTCAACGGCTTCCCCGTACTCGACTCGAACGACCGCCTCGTCGGGATGATCACCTCGTCCGACATGCGCTTCGCGCCGATGGAGGCGAAGAAGCTCAAGGACGTCATGCAGCCCGCGCCGATCACGTCAAAACCCGGCACCTCCCTCAAGAAGGCATACGATCTGATGCGCGCTGCGAAAGTCGGCAAGCTTCCCCTCGTCGACAAGGACGGCCGCGTCGTTGGGCTCTACAGCTTCACGGACGTCGCGCGCATCATAGAGAACCCGAACGCAGCCTACAACTGCGACGACAAGTTCCGTCTCAGGGTCTCGGCGTCGGTTTCCGGCGGGAAGGGCGACCTTACGCGCATGGAGAAGCTCGCGGACGCTGGCGTCGACTGCGTTGTAGTCGATTCCGCGCACGGCCACTCCAAGGGCATCATGGAGATGACGAAGTACATCGTGAAGCACTTCCCGAAGGTAGACGTCATCGCCGGCAACATCGCGACGGGCGAGGCCGCAAAGGCGCTCGCAAAGTGCGGCGCTCATGCCGTCAAGGTCGGCATCGGGCCTGGCTCGATCTGCACTACTCGCGTCGTCTGCGGCGTCGGCATCCCGCAGCTCACCGCCGTCTACAGCGCGGCAAAGGCACTTCGCGGCACGGGCGTCGCCGTTATTGCCGACGGAGGTATCAAGCTCTCGGGCGACGTCCCGAAGGCGCTTGCCGCAGGTGCGGATTCTGTGATGCTTGGCTCTGTCCTCGCAGGCACCGAGGAGAGCCCGGGCGAGAAGATCTACTCCAACGGCCGCCAGTACGTCGTCTACCGCGGCATGGGCTCTATGGCCGCGCTCAAGAACGGCAAGGGCTCTCGTGCGCGCTACTTCCAGGACAACGAGGCGGAGGACGATCTCGTGCCGCAGGGCATCGAGGGCATGGTTCCCTACTCAGGCCGCGTGAAGTCGATCATGACGCAGTTCTGCGGCGGGCTCAAGGCGTCGCTCGGCTACTGCGGCACCAAGACGATCGCAGAGCTTCAAGAGCGCGGCAAGTTCTATCGCGTGACCGCAGCTGGACAGCGCGAGGCGAGGCCGCACGACATCACCATCACCAAGGAAGCTCCCAACTACCGCACATGAGCGAGATAACCGAGGGTTTCAAGGTCCCGGACGGGCCGACTGCGGACGAAAGACCGGCCAAGACCTGGCAGGACTACGGCCGCGAGTGGCTTGACACGCTCGTAGTCGCGATTTCCGTCGCGATGGCGTTTCGCGCATACTTCTACGAGCCATTCAACATTCCGACCGGCTCGATGCAGGAGACGCTCTGGGGCTACCACACCGTCGCGAACGTCGAGAAGGGCACATGGGACGTCTTTCCGCTGTCGATCCTCAAGTGGCTGTGGACTGGCGAACGCGTCGTCGACTACAAGGCGCCCGCGTCCGGCATGGCGCGTGTAATGCCGCGCAACGACGGCTTCGCCAACATCCGCATCGGTGCGAGCGACAAGACGTTCAAGTTGCCGACAGATGCGTGTCGCTCTATAGCGGGTCGCCATTTCCATGCGGGCGAGACCTTCTGGAAGGGCGCGATAACAACCGGCGACTTCATCTTCGTGAACCGCTGGATATGGAATTTCCGAAAACCCCGCGACGGAGACGTGATGATCTTCTCCACGACGGGCATCGAGGGCCTTCCGCAGGGAACTCACTACATAAAGCGGATGAAGGCGACGCCTGGCGAGACATACGAACTTGAGCATCTTCCGACCGACGGGTTCGGGCATGTCCGCGAAGACCTTCCCAAGACGGTTACTATGGGCGAGGACGAGTACTTCGCCTGCGGAGACAATTTCAACAACAGCTACGACAGCCGCTACTGGGGGCCGGTTCCCGGCTCCAAGCTGCGCGGCCTCGGCAGCGTTGTTTTCTGGCCATTCAACGGATGGAGGATCATACGATGAGCGAAGAACAGCTTATTCCCACGCCCGGCGTCTTCGGCGAGACCGGGAACTTCCTGCTTGAACGCGAGCTCGGTCGCGGCGGCATGGGCGGCGTCTACATGGGGCGCGACAAGATGCTCGACCGCCCAGTCGCCGTCAAGGTGATGCTCAAGGAATACGGCGCCGACGCGGAGTTCGTCGAGAAGTTCAAGCGCGAGGCCCAGGCCGCGGCGCGTCTCATCCACCCGAACATCGCTCAGATCTACAGCTACGGCATTGCCGACGGCATGCCGTACATCGCGATGGAGCTTGTCGCCGGCGGTTCGCTCGACCAGCTGATGAAGAACGCGGGCGCGTCGATAGACATTCCTCGCGTGATGAAGATCTGCGAGCAGGTGGCTCAGGCCCTGCGCTGCGCAGCCGACCAGGGGCTCGTCCACGGCGACGTAAAGCCAGAGAACGTCCTCCTCGACGCGAACGGCAACGCGAAGCTCGTCGACTTCGGTCTCGCGGCGATGCAGAAGGACACGAACGAGATCTGGGGGACTCCCTACTACATCGCCCCCGAGAAGGTAAAGAAGGAGCCGGTCGACTATCGCGCCGACATGTATTCCCTCGGCGGGACGATCTACCACGCGCTTACCGGCGTCGCGCCTTTCGAAGGCGAGGATGCAGCCGCCGTGGTCAGGAAGCGCTTCGAAGGCGCACCCGTGCCGCCGAGCACGATACGCCCCGACATCTCTCCGCAGATCGACGCGCTCGTCCTCAAAATGCTCGCTCTAAATCCGGCAGACAGGTTCCCGTCGTTCGAGGCGCTTCTCCAGGAATACGGGCGAGTGATGGCGACGGGCTTGACTGTCTCTCCTGCGAGCACGGCTGCACAACCTGTCGGCACGTCAACTGGCGGGCGCAAGATCATGATGAAGGGCAGGAAGCGCTTCAAGGTCAGGACGCCGGGAGAGGGCGAAGAGGGCGGCGGCGAGCAGCAGTCAACCCGTCCTGCACCACCTCCAGAGCCGGAGGAAGGCGGAGTCGCCGGCAAGGTGCTTGCCGTGATCGGCATAACCATAGCCGCAATCGGCCTCGTAGCCGGACTTCTCGTCTGGTATGTCATCGCTGATCGCAATGCGAGGGAAAAGGCGAAGCAGGAGCAGATCGCAAGCAACATCAGCAAGGCGAGAAACGCCATTTCTGACGTGAAGAAAAACGCCGAGCAGTTTGCCGAGCATTGTGACGACCTTGCGGCAAAAGCCCTCAAGACCTGCCAGGAGCCGACCGACAAGCTGATGCAGGAGCTTTCCGGCAAATTCGACGCCGCGCTTCTTGCCCAGCTGAAGCCAGGACCCTCCGCGGAGCTTCTTGCCGCAATCGCGCTGACGAACATCGTCGAGAAGACGCCGGAAGGAGACACCAATGCGCTTGCCGCCGCCGCTGCGCCGCTTGCGGAGGCAATGGCCGGCGCGATGCAGGGCATAGCGTCAAACCTTGCCGTCGCGGTTTCCTCGGCTGTCTCCAACATCCCCAAGTTCCGTCCGCCGAACGACGACGAGGCGGATCCGGCGTCTCCCGAGCACGAGGCGTACATGAAGGCGAAAGAGGCGTGGGAGAAGGAACAGAAGGAGAAGATGGCACAGGAGGCCGAGGCGCAGAAGAAAGCCGCCGAGACCGCTGCTGCCGCGCCGGCGGCGGCCACGCCGGCTACGGCTGCGCCAGTTTCCACCGACCTTAATACCATAGAAGGCGTCAAGGCGGCTTTTGAAATCCAGCTGAAGGAGATTCTTGCCGTGGCAATGCGCGACACGAAAACCATCTGGGACCGTGCTTACGGATGCCAGGCCGCGTCAATCCGCATACGCCACAAGATCAACGGGCTTCTTGAAAAGATCGACGGCTTCAAGGTCGATGGCGAGGACGAGGCGGCGATGCAGCAGCTGGCGTCCTTCAGCCAGGCGGCGAAGGACGAATTCGACCAGATCAAGGCGTCTGACGACGTCACGGCCATTCAGAAAGGCGTGTCCTTCATCAAGTCCAAGGGATCGAATGCCGTGAAGCAGACGGCCGATCGGATTCTCGTGGCCACGAAGGAGATGGAGCGTCGCCTGAAGCAGATCGAAGAATACGAAAATACAATAAAGATCCAGGAAGAGGCCAATAGGAAGAAGCAGGAGACTATAGCCGCGGACAACGAGAAGATCAAGGAAAAGTTCGAGTCTCTCGTGACCGCAGGCGTCTTCCGCCAGCTTGACTGGAAGGGCGCGACACGCCAGCTGACGGCGGTAAAGGACGACTTCAAGTATTCCGAAAGCCAGATCTACGCCGACGTGTTCATCCAGAAGGTGAATATGATGGCGACTGTCCAGGAGGTGTTCATAGCAAACTGCAAGGGCTACAAGTTTGCCAAGTCGAAGCTTGCGCGGTTTACCATCGCGAACATCTCCGAGAAGGAAATCACCTTGACAAAACCGGATGGCAAGACGTCGATGAAGATGACGTGGGTCAAGTTCTACCAGCAGTTCCACGGCAACCTCAACGAGCTCATCGTAAAGTTCATCGAGAAGGGCAAGAACGTCTGCAAGCTCGCCGACGGCAAGCGGCTCAGTCTCCAGCCATGGGCCGACGCCATGATGGGCGCGGCGCTCACCATGCAGATCATCTGTGGCGACGATCCAACCGCGCCAGCTCGCGCCGAGCAAATCGCGAAGAACGCCGTCAAGGAGCTTCCAGACTATCTGAACCGCGCGAAGGCAATCTTCCCGGACATGCAGTTCGACGCTGTTCCAGAGGAATAACATTTAAAGAAAGGACAATGGCACAATGAAGACGACGCTCGCATTCTCCGCGGCTCTCGCCGCAGCTTTTCTCCTCCGCGCCGACTATGCGCCGGAGAAGTGGAACCTCGAGGCCCGCGACAAGTTTGCCGCGCAGCGCTTCGGCATATTCATCCACTGGGGCATCTACGCCAACTACGCCCAGGGTGAGTGGTTCCAGCATCAGATCGGCATGGACTCCGAGACCTACGGACGCATAAAGGACGGCTTCTTTCCATCCAAGTTCGACGCGAAGGAGTGGGTGCGCGTCTTCAAGGACGCCGGCGCGAAATACGTGACGATCACCTCGCGGCACCATGACGGCTTCTCGCTTTGGCCCACGAAGGTCGACGACGGGTTCAACATCGCCGAGACGCCGTTCAAGCGCGACATCCTCGGCGAGCTTTCGAAGGCATGCGACGAAGCGGGGCTCCAGCTCAACTTCTACTATTCGCAAATGGATTGGCGTCGCAAGGACTATCCGGCGGGCAGCGCTTCCAGGAAAGTCCTGGGCAACCAGAAGGGCGACTATGCCTCGTACAAGAAGTTCATGATCTCCCAGATCGGCGAACTCATCGACAACTACCATCCCGGCAATATCTGGTTCGACGGCGAATGGGACCACGCCAGATGCGAGAAAGGCGTCTGGAAACGCGACCTCGACTGGGAGCTCGACGACATCTACGACTTCATACACTCAAAGAAGACTCTCGTCGCGAGCAACAACCACCAGCCAATCCGCGCAAAGGAGGACATCCAGCTCTTCGAGCGCGACCTCCCAGGGGAGGGAACCTCCTTCTCGAAGGATCAGCCTCTCGTAAACGACCGCCCCGTCGAACAGTGCGACGTCATCCAGAAGAACGTCTGGGGGTATCGCATCAACGAGCGCAGTTTCCGTACGCCCGAAGAGGTCTGCGCGATGATCTGCCGTTGCGCGGCAAAGGATTCTAACCTCCTCATGAACATCGGGCCGGACGGCTCCGGACGGCTCCCAGCGCGCGCCGTCGAGGTCTTGTCCGAGGTTGGCAAGTGGATGCGTGAGAACGGCGAGGCGATTTACGCAACGCGCGGCTGCGGCCTTGTAAAGAACGCCGATGGTTCCGAGACCGGCAAGACGAAAAAGGGCGATGTCGTCTACGAGATCACCATCCCGAAGGGCTGCAAGGGATATCCGACGGTGAAAACCTCATCGTGACAATGCAGAAGATGCTTGGATTGCTTGCGGCTGCGGCGCTTTTGACGGCATCATGTCCAGCCGTGTCGGTTGTCGTTGATTTGCCATCTCCGAAACCGGGTCCTGCGCTTGCCGCGCGCATTGCCGCCGGCGACTGCGAGGTCTACGGCATCGTCCACTGGGGCCTTAACACCTATACCGACCGCGAGTGGGGCTATGGCGACGAGGATCCGGCGCTGCTTAATCCTGCGAAGTTCGACGCCGACCAGATCGTCGGCGCGTGCAAGGCCGGCGGGCTCGGCGGGCTCATTGTCGTAGCGAAGCACCACGACGGCTTCTGCCTCTGGCCGACGAAGACGACCGAGCACAACATCACCAAATCGCCGTTTGCCCGAGACTACGTCAAGGAGATGGAGCAGGCGTGCCGCAGGGCTGGGCTCAAGTTCGGCGTCTATGTTTCGCCGTGGGATCGCCACGATGCGGACTACGCGTCGCCGAAGTACGTCGAGAAATACCACGCCCAGATCAAGGAGCTGCTTTCCGGCGACTACGGCGAGATCTTCGAGATGTGGTTCGACGGTGCGAACGGCGGCGACGGCTGGTACGGCGGCGCGAAGGAAAGGCGCAGAATCAGCGGCGACTACTACCGCTTCCCCGAGGTGTTCAAGTTCGTGCGCGAGCTCCAGCCGAAGGTCTGCATCTTTGCCGGCGAGGCGGACGAGTCGGACTTCCGCTGGCCCGGCAACGAGAAGGGCGAGCTCGACCCTGATTCCTGCGCGACGATTTGCTCGACGGGTGGGTTTGCGGACGGCAAGTACGGCAATCCGGAATACAAGGAGCACATGAACACGGGGATGCGGTTCTTCGATACGCCGAGCTTCTTCCGCGTCTGCGAATGCGACTTCCCGATGCGCAATGGATGGTTCTACCACGCTCGGGAAAATGGCAAGACGAAGAGCGGACTCTATCTCCTGCAACGCTACCTGAACACGGTCGGCAATGGAGGAACGATGAACATCGGCATCGCGCCGAACAAGGACGGACTTCTTGACGACGAGGACGTGAAGACGCTTGCGGACTTCGGCAAGCTAAAGGCGAAGTTCTTCTCGCAACCCGTCACAAACGGGCTCTGCAATGTCGCCGTCATGAGCGAAGACGTCGTCAAGAACGGCGAGACGTGCGGGGAATGGCTGCTTTACGAGGGAGACAAGGGGGACTTAGACGAAGGCAATGAGCTCGCCCACGGCACTCACATCGGAATCAAGCGAATCCGCACGCTCGAGCGTCCGCTCCGTGCCGAGAAACTGCACGGCTACGTCTACAACAGCGGTCAAGAGGAGTGGCCGGTGAAGTTCTACTATGTCGAGCCCGATTTCCTGAAGGCAGTCCTTTCCGCGACGACCGAGTCCGGCGAGACAGACACGGCGAAGTGGATGACGGCCGGAAAGCAGGGTGCGGCGCCTAAGGAGCTGACGGTTGCGCCGGACGGGATGTCGCCGAAAGACGCGCTCGTCGCCATCCGTAGCGCGAAGGAAAAGGGTGATTCAAACCCCTGGACCGTGCATGTGAAGCCCGGCGTATATGTTCTGAAGGAACCGCTT